>SKQJ01000362.1 GCA_007119075.1 Bacteroidales bacterium
CCGGGGTGGACTATGACATGTGGCTGGGGCCAGCTCCCGAAAGGCCCTTCAACCCCAACAGGTTCCATCATAATTTCAGGTGGTACTGGGATTATGCCGGGGGACTGATGACCGACTGGGGGGTGCATCTCCTGGATTACGGCCTGTTCGGAATGGACAGCTATGTGCCGCAATCCATAACTTCTACCGGGGGAAAGTATGCGTACCCTGATGATGATATGCAGACTCCTGACACCCAGGTCGCGACCTACGATTTTGGCGATTTCGGACTAATTTGGGATCATACCATAGGCATTTACGGTGCCAACTATAACCGCGGGCACGGTGTTGCTTTTATAGGCGATCACGGCACCCTCGTAGTCGACCGGGGAGGCTGGGAGGTCATTCCCGAAAGGAGCGGCACCGGTGTGAAGGAAGGGCTGGAAGCAGTGCCGCTGCAGAAAAGCACGGGACAGGGGCTGGATCTGCATATGGAGGATTTTATCAGCTCTATAAAGACAAGGGAAAAGCCTAATTGTGACATTGAAATAGGCGCTCATATCGCCCGTTTTGCCCATCTTGGAAATATTTCCTACAGGCTTGGCCGCAAACTTGACTGGGACGGTCAAAACCAGCAGTTCATAAACGATCCGGAAGCGAATGACCTGGTGAGGGCAGAGTACCGGGCTCCCTGGAACCTGCCACGAGTGTAATGGGTACCCTGGAGCTGCTCAGCCTTGCATCCGTTACGGCGCTCAAAGCAGGCGCGGCCATAATGGAGGTCTACAGGCAAAATGATTTCAAGGCTAAACTGAAAGCCGATGATTCGCCCGTTACCGAAGCCGATCTCCGTTCAGATGCAATTATCTCGGCCTCACTTGCCCGGAGCGGTTTGCCGGTATTGAGCGAGGAAGGCGCGGATATCCCTTTCGGGGAAAGAGAAAAATGGGGGCTTTTCTGGCTGGTTGATCCCCTTGACGGCACAAAGGAATTTGTAGAGCATTGCGAGGGCTTCACCGTGAATATAGCCCTTGTAGACCGGCAGACCCCGGTGGCAGGGGTTATTTACGATCCGGTAAATGATGTATTGTATGCCGGGGCCGTTGGCCACGGGGCTGCGAAATACCCGGGAGCTTCCGGCGTGACTGCCTTTAATTTCCGGCAAAATGATGAGCCGGATAACCTTGATGGTGCAGGGATACGACTCCCCTGTGTCGTTGCCGGCAGCTACGGGATCACCGGCAGCCGTTCGTTCATGGATGAAAGGACCAGCCGTTTTATAGAGGAGTTCCGGGATATGTATCCGGGAACACGTGTGATCATCGGGGGCAGCTCTCTGAAATTCTGCAGGATAGCCGAGGGCTCGGCCGACATCTATCCCCGGTTCAGCAATATTAACGAATGGGATACTGCTGCCGGTCATGCGATACTCTCAGCCGCAGGCGGATCCGTGGTTCAGGCCGCCGATACTTCCCGGCCTTTGGTTTACAACAAGCAAAGCCCCTGCAATCCATGGTTCATTGCATTCAGGGATCCCGGACTTCTGAAATCTGTTGCCCCCCTGATACCCCGGTGAACGGATCGGGCAGCTGTAATATAATGCAAATCACCACCTGCTTGCAGGTGCAATGTCTAATTAAAAGAGAGCTTAATATGCAAATGAGAATGTTGTTCCTGATGGTAATCGCGGCATTGACAGCAAATATTGTTTCAGCCCAATTACCCGAGCTGGCCCGGACAGAGATCGAAAACGGCTGGGTTTTGCTGTTTGACGGAAAATCGACCGATGGCTGGAAAAGTGCCAGCGGCAATCCCTTCCCGGAAACGGGCTGGAAAATTGAAAACGGAGTCCTTTATTGCGATCCCTCGGAAGGAAGGGGCGGAGACATAATAACCGAAGGCAAATACTCTGATTTTGAGTTTTCGATAGAATTCAAGCTGACAAAGGGGGCGAACAGCGGAATTAAATATTTCATTTTTGAGAATTCCACTGTCGGCCTGGAGTTTCAGATACTTGATGATGACAACCATCCTGATGCAGCAAGGGGAATAGAAGGAAACAGGACGCAGGGCGGAGTCTATGACATAATGGCTCCTTCAGGCAACAAGAAAAATATGCCGTTAGGCGAATGGAATCACGCAAGAATAGTATCGCAGGGCCAATATGTGGAGCACTGGTTGAACGGGCAAAAAATCCTCAGTTTTGAACGGAACAGTGAAGATTTTTTCAGAAGGGTGGCGAACAGCAAATTTGAAGACCGGGATGGTTTTGCTCAGATAAAGGAAAGCCCGATCCTTCTGCAGGATCATAATGATGTCGTATATTTCAGAAATATAAAGATCAGGGAGCTTTAGTCAAACGGCAGTTTTAAATGCCTGCAAGATGCCCCCCGCCTCCGGGCGCGATGCATGAACCCGGCGGAAATTTTCTGGGCAGATAACCGTATCTCGTCCCGTATTCCCGAAGCTGTCCATCATGCCCCCTGGCTCCGGAGGCGATGCATTAACGGAGCAAAATTGTCCCGGCAGATACCTGTTTCGGTCCCGGAATCCTTTCCCCTATGTGAGGTTTATTTACTAATTTTGTGTGATCTAATAATGAGCTTCATGCTGGCTATCGAAACCCAGAATATCCGGAAAACCTTCGGGAATAAGACGGCGATTGAAAATATTTCTCTCAGGGTGAAAAAAGGCACGATCCATGCGATCCTTGGGCCCAACGGATCAGGCAAAACAACCCTTGTAAGGCTTTGCACCACGCTGCTGACTGCCGATAGCGGAAGTATCAGGGTGGGCGGACATGATACCCGGAAACAAGCGGTAAAGGTCAGGGAAATAATCAGTCTTACCGGCCAGAACGCTTCGGTCGATGAGGAGCTTACCGGTTCTGAAAACCTCATTTTATTTGCAAGGCTGCTGGGTTATTCTTCTTCTGAATCGGAGAGCAAGTCAAAAAGCCTGCTGAATTTTTTTGAGCTGGCCGATTCCGGGAAACAGCTTGTCAAGTACTATTCCGGGGGTATGCGCCGGAAACTTGATCTTGCCATCAGCATGCTCAGAACTCCAGAAGTTCTGTTCCTGGACGAGCCCACCACAGGACTGGATCCGCGGAGCAGAAATGAGCTGTGGACCATAATAAAGCAATTATCGTCGCAGGGGACCACCATCCTGCTCACAACCCAGTACATGGAGGAGGCCGACCGGCTGGCAGACCGGATCACGGTTCTTGACAGGGGCGTCATCATATCGGAGGGTACCAGCGATGAGCTTAAGGCCCATGTCGGGGGAAACATTCTGCAGGTTACCCTGGACGGGGCCGGAAACCTTGAAAACAGGATCAACGGCAGCCGCCTGGAAAGCCTTCTCGGAAAAGCCGCTGTGATTGACCGTGAAAACGGCAAGCTTACAATTCCGGTGGAAACACCCGAACAGGCAATTGAATCGCTCGACAGGATAAGGGGAGAAAAACTTGTCATCACCAATTTTCATCTTACCAGGCCCGACCTTGACGAGGTATTCCTGGCCCTTACGGGAAGACCGGCCGGCGAAGAGGAGCAGGCCAGGGATGCGGCCGCGTCATCCCGTGCAGACTTACGCAGGGCTGAAATAGGCAGGCTCTTCGGAAGCCCCGTTTCTGTCAGGCACGCCGGGATAATTACCCAGCACCTGATGTTTGCCTGGCGGGCGCTGCTGAAAATAAAGCACATACCGGAGCAATACATTGACGTGCTGGTCACCCCCATAATGTTCACCTTCATGTTCACCTACCTTTTCGGCGGGGCCGTGGCGGGTTCGACCAGGGAGTACCTGCAGTTCCTGATCCCGGGTATCCTGGTGCAGACCTTGAGCTTCAACACCATGTATGCGGGGATGAACATTCATACGGATGTTTCAAAGGGTATTTTCGACAGGTTCCGTTCAATGCCGGTCTGGCTCCCGGCTCCCCTGGCCGGGATCTTTATCGGCGATGTGTTCCGGTACCTGATTTCCGGGATTGTCGTTATGGTCTTCGGGGTAATGATCGGATTCAGGCCCGAGGCCGGGGCAACCGGCATAGCTCTTGCCTTCCTTATCTCGATATTTTTTGCCAGCAGCATTTCCTGGATGGCCGTAATTATCGGCCTGACTTTCAGGAACGCTTCGGCGGTGATGTCGGTAGGATGGCTCATACTCACCCCCGTAGTCTTTATGTCGAATATTTATGTGGATCCGGCTACCATGCCGGAATGGCTGCAGAGATACATTGCACTAAATCCCCTGTCCTGGCAGGTCGATGCAGTCCGCAGCCTTCTCTCCGGACGGTTTGAGCTACAGGTGATCTCCCTGGCCCTTGCAGGGTCGCTGGTCATCGGGCTGTTGCTTGCTCCTGTCGGTATCTACTTCTACCGAAAGGAGAAATGACAGGCCCGGTTGTAAAGCATACAAGCAGGACAATGAAGTCAAAATCTTAATAATTGACATTATGGATAATGCAGATAAAAAACCGGTGCAGCTTGAAGTGCTGCATTTTGAAACAACCATAGACGCAGGGGCCGAAAAGGTTTACGAAACAATGCTGGATAAAAACCATTATGCCGAATGGACAGCACCTTTCAGTCCCGATTCCCGTTTCAGCGGGTCCTGGGAGAAGGGGACAGAAATCAGATTTTTTGGAACCGACCCGGATGGCAATTCCGGGGGCATGATAAGCAGGGTAAGGGAGAATATCCCGAATAAATTTGTAAGCCTTGAACCTGTGGGCATAATAAAGGAGGGCGAAGAAATTACCTCCGGTCCGGAAATCGAAGAATGGGCAGGGACTCTTGAAAATTATACTTTTTCAGACAGCGACGGGAAAACCCTCCTGCAGGTGGATATGCATATCGACCCTAAGTGGCGGGGATTCATGCTGGAAACCTGGCCTGAATCTCTGGATATCCTTAAGAAGATATGTGAGCGGTAGAAAATTTGGGCTATATTCGCTGCCTGAACCGCGACCACAATTTTAATGGACAAGCTGCGTCTGTATGTTGATATAGCCCATCCGGCGTATGCCCATGCTCTGCGATATTTCATCGGCGAAATGAAGCATCGCGGCCACAGCGTGCTGGCCACTGCCCGTGACAAGGATCTCACCCATTGCCTCCTTAATGCCTGGGGCATAGAATTTGCCAGCAGGGGACAGGGCAGTTTCTCCCTTGCGGGGAAGGCAACGTACCTGGCCGGGATTACCGCCCGGCTTTTGCCGCAGATCAGAAAATTCAAACCTGATGTTATAGTCAGCTGGTCCTCATATCATGCGGCGCTGATTGGCAGGCTGCTCGGAAAGCCCGTGCTGACTTTCGAGGACACTGAGACCGTGCCTTTCCAGCACCGGCTCAACAGTCTGTTGTCAAGCAGGATGATTACCCCAGCCTCATTTGAGAAGGATTTCGGGAAAAAACATATCCGGTTTGACGGTTACAAGGAGCTGGCAAGCCTGCATCCCGACCGTTTCGAGAGCCTCCCTCTGCCGTCTGTTGTCAGAGAGCCCTATATCCTGCTTCGTTTTGTCTCCTGGACGGCTTATCATGACAGGGGGCATCCCGGCATTTCCGAAGAGATGAAGAAGAAAATTGCGGTTGCTCTTTCGGAATTCGCCAATGTTTATATCTCTTCTGAAATTCCCCTTTCACCGGACCTTGAACGATACAGGCTGCCGGTTGGTTGCGAAATGGTTCATTCGCTGCTCTCCGGGGCAAGGCTTCTTTTTGGCGAAAGCGCCTCCATGGCGGCCGAAGCGGCCGTGCTCGGGGTCCCTGCCATCTTTATCGACAATACCGGGCGGGGCTATACAAGGGAATTGGAGAAAAGATACGGTTTGCTGGTGAATTTCAGAGAGGATCAGCAAAGCGTGCAGGCAGCTCTGGACAGGGCGGTTGC
>SKQJ01000308.1 GCA_007119075.1 Bacteroidales bacterium
ACCAGCTATGAAAACGCAATTCAGGATAAGGGCGGGATCGGATTTTTCCTGGGGGGCATAGGGCCCGATGGCCATATTGCATTCAATACCAGGGGTTCCGATCATCATTCCACTACCCGGCTGACTGCCACCAATTTCGAGACCCAGGCAGTTGCGGCCTCCGACCTGGGAGGCATCGAGATCTCCAGGAACAGGCTTGTCATCACCATAGGCCTCCAGACAATAACCAGCAACCCCGACACCGTAGCGATCATATTTGCCGCAGGCGAGGCGAAGGCCCATGTGGTCAAGGATGCCCTGGAAAAGGAAAAGTCCAACATATATCCCGCCTCGGCTCTTCACACACTGAAAAATGCAAGGTTCTACCTTACCGCCGGGGCAGCCTCGGCGCTTGAAGACAGTGTGGAGCTTTGCTATAAATCAGGGGAATGGACTCATGACAAGACCGAACGGGCTGTTATCGATCTCTGCCGGAAGCTGGGAAAATACGGCCATCATCTGACTGTCGGGGATCTCAAAAAAGACAAATATTGCAGCATGATCCCCAATGTCGGCGAAGATACCGTGCAAACCGTCATTGATTCGATAATTGGGAAAATGCAGAAGGGAATGGAGGATGAATATGAACAGATCTATTATCATACCGGTCCCCACCATGATGACATCATGCTGGGAATACTTCCCCATATTCACAGGCTTCTCCGCAATGAAAGCAACAAGGCCTACTTTTCGGTGCTCACTTCAGGCTTCACCGCCGTTACCAACCAGTTCCTCAGGGATGCCCTGGAGGACACCAAACGGTTTCTGAACCAGGGATTCATTCAGATGGTGAATTATCCCGACTTTTTCGATATCGGGTACAGTCTCAAATGGGACAAGGATGTTTACCATTATCTCAACAAGGTGGCATCCGGGGAGCCTTTTGAGAGGAGGCGGGGACTGGCGCACAGGATCATAAGGGCCATCGTGATAATCCATAAGGTACGTGACATGGAGCAGCTGCATAACCGCATAGACGACATACTTGCCGTGTTGCGCAGAAGCTATGACGGGGAAAAGAATCCGCCGGCGATCCAGACCCTCAAGGGCATGATCCGGGAGTTCGAGGAAGAGCTGGTATGGGCCCACTTCGGGGTCCAGGTCAAAAATGTGCATCATCTTCGCCTGGGCTTTTATACAGGCGATGTATTCACCCAGCAGCCCGAAAGAGACAGGGACGTAAAACCGATCCTGAAAAAACTAAAGGAGATCAATCCCACTGTCATCAGCCTTGCCTTCGATCCTGAAGGCAGCGGACCCGACACCCACTACAAGGTTCTCCAGGCAATTGCCGATGCCGTGAGATTATGGCAGAAGGAAGCCGATCTTTCCCATCTCCGGATCTGGGGCTACAGGAACGTCTGGTACAGGTTCCATCCGGCCGAGGCTACGGTCATAGTGCCCCTCTCGCTCAATGCGCTTGCGGTCCTTGAAGATTCATTCACGAACTGTTATCTCAGCCAGGTAGATGCGTCATTTCCCAGCTACCAGCATGACGGGAAATTCAGCGAGCTCACCAAAAATACCTGGGTAGACCAGCTGAAGACCATACAGCTGCTGCTGGGCAAGAACTATTTCTACCAGAGCCATAGCCCCCGCATCAGATCAACCCATGGCATGCTTTATTTCAGGGAGATGAACGTGGAGGAATTTCTGGCCAGCGCCCGTGAACTGGAAAAATCAATGGAAGGGGTCGATTTATAGTTATTCCCCCTTCCGGGGAACCGGGAAAATCCCGAACCGGCCATAACTTTAAATAACTGGCTATATGTCTCTGTAAATTATGGTTTTCATCCCGGCTTTTTTTCTGCCATTTTTTCGATAATCCAAATCGACATGTAGCCGGCTATCATAAGCAGGATCGCCACGATGACTTCGGCAGTAAGGGCGTCGGGTATATAGCGGTCATAGTTCTGTATAACCGGGCTGCCGTCGGGCCTGGTTATAAATTCGCCATACCGGTCGACCTTGTATACCGGATCTTTCCAGGGCCACAGGATTATCAGGGAGCCGGCAATGAACCCGGTCAGCAATGCAAGTGTAAGATCCCTGAACTTTTTGAAAATCCATGAAAGGAGGTGGGAAAAAGCCAGCAGTCCCCCGACAATCCCCAGGAACACGGGCCCCAGGATGTCAATCCTCAATTCATTGACAGCTTCAATCGCAACCAGTTCATAATTGCCCATAAGGATCAGAATAAAAGAACCGGAAAGCCCCGGGAGTATCATGCTGCAAACAGCTGCCATTCCGCTGACTATAAGGTAGAAAAAATTATCGTTGCCGGCGGCGGGTGTCATAAACGATATCCACACAGCCAATGCTGCCCCGGCGGAAAATATCAGGAAAGTGGCGGCAGTCCACCGCCCGATGGTTCTGCCCACAAAATAAACCGACGCCACGATCAGTCCGAAAAAATAGGCCCAGATATAAACCGGGAAATTGGTGAAAAGGTAGGCCAGCACCCGGGCAAGGGTGAATACGCTGATTACGGCGCCTGAAAAAACAGCTGTTAAAAAAGGCAGGTTGATGTGTGATGAAAAGGACCTGAATCGTCCTTTCAGAAAAAATCCCAGTGCTTTATGGTCAATCGATTTGATCGAGTGGATCAGCTTTTCAAAAACTCCTGTTACCAGGGCAATGGTTCCTCCGGAAACACCGGGAATCACGTTTGCTGCACCCATTGCAAACCCTTTCATTGTGAGATTGAGGTACTCCCGGAAATACTTATGCATCATGGTTTGATAAAGAACAAATTAAACCGGCCAGGTCAATTGGCCGGAAAATCAAACAGGCAAATAATCCATAATTGTGTCGCCCCTGAGCCCGATGCGAAGGGCCTCCATGGCAAGGGCTTCATCGGGGGCGATGTTGCCCAGGTTTACATTTGCTCCGAGCATTTTGATGAAATAAACCTGCTGGCTTTTAAGCGGCGCCTCCCAAATCACGTCTCTGTTTTCAATGTTTTCTGTTATATCGCTTATAAGGTCTGTGTTTGCCGAACCGTCGGGATTGTAAATCCCGATTGTGCCGCTTTCTCTTGCTTCTGCAATTACTTTCCATGCGCCGGCCTTCAATTCTGTTTGCATCATGCCTGACCATTCCTGCACCGGGATTATTTTCCCCGAGAGCTTTGATCCGACTTCGGAAAGAACCTGTGCATCGCCTGAAAGGACCTCGATGCACCTGAGCTTGTCCTCATGGGCAATTGTGATTGTTCCGTCAGAAACCTCCAGAAGGTCAAGCTTGTACCGGGAAACTAATTCCCTGTACTGATCAAGCATATTGCGCACCCAGAAGATCTCGAAAAGGGTCCCGCCGAAGTAAGGACGTATATTGCCGGACCGGTAAACTTCCAGTTTGGCAGCCAGATCTTTGGTTATCAAGGCGGTACCAAAGCCAAGCTTGACAAAATCGGTAAAATCGCCGGAAGACTTTACAAATTCTTCTGCCTGCCTTACGCTCAAGCCTTTGTCCATCACCATTGTAAGACCAAAATCGCGTGGCTTGCCCGGACGGTCCGGAACATTAGGCAAATCAAAGTTCAATTCCATGAGGCTCCTCATTGGTTTAATGGTTATTAATCGTATCTGTAAGTGCCCGCTGACCGGGCACAGCTTTGGAATGTACGGGTGTCTGTCCGTGGGCAGGTCGAAGGCTGCGGAGACTATAACCTGTTGGAATCAAATGTATTCACAAGTTTTTTGATAGCATTGTTCCTGGCAGCCCGCGGATAATAGGCATAAAAATCCTTGTGCAGGTCATAATTGATTGAAAGGGCAATCCTAAGACAATGGCCGGCTTTTTCACCATCCTTGTTCATGAGATGATAGGCTGCAAGCCTGTAATTGAAAAGCGCATTGCCGGGATTCTTGCCTGTTGCTTCTTCCAGCGTTGTAATGGCGCCCAGTTTATTTTTCAGTCCCAGATATGTTTCGGCCATGTTGATCCACGAATCCGAATCCTGGGGATCGAGGTCAACTGCTTTTCTGAATGCCTTTATTGCCTCGCGATGCTCATCAAGCTTGAGGCGGATGTTCCCGAGCGAATACCAGTATTCCGGATTTTCGGGCTGCAGGGCGAGCGCTTTCTCGACATAGACCCGGCTTTGTGAATATGACCCCCTGGAATACATCACCAGCCCCTTGCCCAGCCAGGCATCTGCATATTCCGGATCAAAGGCGAGCGCCCTGCCATAATGCTCCAGTGCCTCGTCCGGCTTATCGAGCTTTTCGTAACATTCACCAATATAACAGATCACCTGGACGTTATTTTCCTCCAGGAAAAGCAGTTCATTGTAAACTTCTATTGCCGAGTCATATTTTCCATTGTTGGCCAGAGTGTTTGCCTTATTGAAATAGGCAGAAGAAAACTCTTCATCAAGGGCAATAGCAAAATCATAGGCCTCGATGGCCCTGGGGTAATTTTCCATCCGGTTATACAGCACACCCATGTTGTACCAGACATTTTCGGAAAAAGGATCGACATCAAGGAACTTATTATAGTAGACCAGGGCTTTCCGTGGCTGATCGGATCTTTCGTAACAATAGGCAATATCATAAATGAACGAAAGATTGTCGGGCTCAAGCTTATGGGCCTTGAGGAGATACTCCAGTGCCGTCCGGAAGTAATTTTGCTGTTCAAGCGCTATGGCAATATTGAACATTACATCGGTCTTTCCGTCCACTGTAAGCTGGATTGCCCGGTTAAATTCCTTCAAGGCATCCCGGATTTTTCCAAGACGGGTCAATGCCAGTCCCTTAGCCATTTTCACTTCTGGATTATTGCTCTCGATTTTCTCTACGGTCCTTATAATGTCGAGGGATTCCAGGGGTTGTGACTTTTCGATATGAACCAGGGCATTCTTGAGCTGCACGACCGTTGAAGAGGGGTGCTGCTTCAGCGCATATTCCACCGCCCGGGAAGCAAGATCGACATTCCCAAGGCTCAGGTAATGATCAATGATCTCCTCGAATTCAACAATGTCAAAGTAATATCCCCTGATGTTGTTCAATACGTTCTCGAACCGGTTCACCAGTTCTTCGGCCCCATTCTCGCTGAAGAAATTATCTTTTTCCTCATTCATATTATTTCCTTTAAAGTGAGCAAAAGTACAAATAATAATCAGCAATAATCAAGGCTCCTTCATAATAACCGTAAAAAACTTTCAGGCAGATTGCCCGTGATTTTTCGAAATAAAAATACCATCAAAATTCAAAAAACAAGCAAATACGGCTATTTTTTTTCAACAATTAATAAACACGATCACAGCTATTATTTGCATAAAAGCCGTTTTTTTCTTAAATTCGTCAATAATATGGCCGTTTACAGGCATTTTTTATTTAACCCAACCTTAAAACAATGGAAAATTTCCGGGAAAAACGACTTGAAAGACAGCTGAAATCACAGCAAACTACAAGTATAGTAATCGGCATCATACTGGTGCTTTCTATAATTGGCAACGTCTTTTTGCTGGTCCGTAACAGCAGGCTCGCCGGTGAAGCGGAAGATGTTGCCCAGGCAAGAGATGTGGCCGTTGCCGAAAGACAAACCGCCGAAGAAAGAATTGAACAGCTGGAATCTGAAATAGGATCCCTCGAACAACAGGTTAGCGAACTGCGGGAAACTGCATCCAATCTGGAGGCACAGCTCCAGACACGCAACCGGCAGCTTGCCCAGCTAAGGCAGCAGTTTCCGGAAGTAGAAGAAGAGCTGGAAAGACACGTTGCCGAGATCGAAAGGCTTGAGCAAGAGTATCAGACGCTGCAGGAAGAAAGGGAAGGACTTATGGGCAAACTGGAATCCCTCGAACAGGAATTATCTGACCTGAGAGGGGAATA
>SKQJ01000074.1 GCA_007119075.1 Bacteroidales bacterium
ATATTTGCTTAAATTGCAAAATAAAAACCATATTCTCTGATGCCGAAACCCTGTTAACCTGGATTCAGAATGAAAATAATTTACCTTTCAGCGGCATTGCTGGTCGCATTTTTTGCCCTGACCTCCCAGATCACAACGGAAATGCAGGAAAAACTCCATCATCGTGTGACGGACAGCCTGCTGCATAATCCCGGCAGCCGTCAACCCCGGGGAATGATGTTTGAACAGCAAATACAAAGTCACCCCTTGCCCGAAGACGACCATCTGCTGAAGAATGCGGGGGCGAATTTACAGCTTGATTCCATGATAAGCTCCATATTTATTTCGGAGACGGATTCCGTGCTCTCTGAAAAGATTGCCTGGACTTATTACACTAATGGCAAAATGGCCACCCGAACCTATTATTCCATGGATAGTATAAACAATGCATGGCAGACCACCCGAACAGAAGAATTCAGATATGATTCCCGGGGAAATATGATTCATCATTCCTTATGTTACAGGCAGCCCGCATCCGATATTTGTTCTTCCGGCGGGAATACTGAATGGGAATACGATGACAAGGGGAATATGATATTTCACGCCTCCTCTGTTTGGAGCAAGGAAGAAGATGACTGGTTACTGTTATGGACACGTGAATACGAATATGATGATCAGGGTAATGTAACTGCATTGCTTTATTATAGCCGGGATATCTATACTATGGTCTGGAAGGGAGAAAGAAATGAAAAAAGCGAATATGATTCTCAGGGTAACAAAACTTTTTTTATCATATATGATTGGGACAGGACAAACCAGGTATGGACAGACTTTTTTAAATGGCAAAAGGTATTTGATTCAAATGGGAATATGACCTTTTATGTCAATTATCAGCATGAAAACGGAGTCTGGGTAGGCGGGCAAAAAGCAGAATCGGTTTATGATGAAAATGGAAATCTGATTTTTCAATCGACCACCAATATATGGGACCGGGAAAAAGAAGAATGGGTAAACCGCCGGAAAACAGAATATATTTATCATGAACTGGGGCATATGACTCTGCCGGATGCTACCTACTTATGGAACCAGCAAGACGAGGCATGGGAAATAATCACAAAAAATATCTATGAATATGACCCGGACGGCAATATGATCATGCATACCGAGTTTCGGGAAAAAAGGAATGAAGAATGGACTTCAGGGACCAGGTATGAATGGGAATATGATTCTTTTGGAAACAAGACGTTAAAGCTCGTATCCTGGTGGGACAACCAGCATGAGGAGTGGATTAATAGCGCAAAAAGAGAATTTGGATACGATACCCGGGGAAACCTGATACTGGAGAAATGGTATAGCTGGGAGACTGATTATGAAGCCTGGGAAAGCACCGTAAAATATGAGTGGGAATATAATGAACAGGGATATCTTTCCTCAAATTCCACATCTACCTGGGATAAGCCCAATGAGCAATGGAGGGTAGACTTTAGTCAGATAAGCGAATATGATGACAAGGGGCTTTGGACATCCAGAATCATCTACCAGCAGGGCGGTCTGTCTAAAACAGAATACAGATTTGATTCACAGAGAATGACTTTCAGCGCTGTCTATAACCGGGCCGGCGTTAATGATGAATGGACCGGGATCATTAAGCAGGAATGGGAATATAATACATTCGGATCCACTACCTATAATTGTATTTATAAATGGAGCATGGAGATTGGTGGCTGGATATATGACCTGAAGTATGAAATGGAATACAATCCGGAGGGAAAGTTTATCTCCTCAGCCAGTTACAAATGGGATAGCCTGAAGGGGAAATGGACAGGGCAGAACAAACAGGTAAGGGAATATAAAATCCAGGGTAATCAGACCCTGGTTGCTTTTTACAGGTGGAACGAAGATACTGAAGAATGGGATACCGATAAGAAAAATTACTATTTCTACTCTGAAAGTGTTACTTACGCGGCGGAGCCTGACTGGAGTCCCTCTGTTACAGTTTACCCCAATCCCACAAAGGGTGACTTGTTCCTTAACGGTGTTGAAAATGCAAATGTAAATATTTTCAATAGCGGGGGCAGGCTGGTTTACAGCAGCACTTATGCTGGCGGTTCAATCGATGCCAGCCGGTTGCCAAATGGCATATACATAATCAAAATAACAGAACAGGATCAAACGATCACCCTGAAATTTATTAAGAATTAATATGCAAGGTCAGGGCTGCATCTGGACGTCCCGCAGATATTTACCTGTGGCAGGCCTTCAACATTGCCAGGAACCCGGGAATGCACCTCGTGGGAAAGAAAGTCAGGTTCCTGCCTCACCGTTCAAATGTGTTCATGTCTGCTATTCCATACATCACTCCCCTGCCACGGGTGGCAAAATACACAAGCCCGGCAGTCCGCAGATCGCCGGAAATATCCCTGACTTTCCCTGCGGGCATGTTGCCCTTTGAGATATTTTGCCAGGTTTTGCCGTAGTCGCCGGAAAGAAATACAGCCTGAACTTCATCAATGGTTGCCGCGATGTAGATGGCCGGTTCTGCAGCGTTTGTAAGGGATTTTCCAAACCCGATGCCAAAAACTTCCGAAATACCGGTCATTTCCCTCCAGGTGGAACCATAATCGTCAGAGTGCAGTATAATGCCCCCTTCGGTGTGGAAAAACAGATGTCCCTCCATGAAAGGAACTGCCTTTAGCCTGCACCGGTGATACTGCGGCAGGCCCGAAAACACCTTGCTGAAAGTGTGGCCTCCATCATTGCTGCGGTATAAAGCCCCGTTTTCATTCAGCAGGTAGTAGTAGAACAAGTTCCCGTTCACCCTGTCGGGTGCCAGAAAATTGCTTTGTGACCAGGTGTGGGTGGCATTGTTCCTGATTTCGGGTATACCAGAAGAAGGTTGCCAGGTATTTCCTTTGTCTGTTGTATAATGCATCTGCACATTTGGCAGCGAGGTGACTTCGTTATGAGGGGCCCACACCCAAAGATTTTCATTTGTCGCCGATATCGCTATATTCCCGTTATTGAAGCCATCGGGAATAGCAGGTATCGGTTCCCAACTTATACCGTTGTCGGAGGTAAATAAATGCCTTGGTTCGGATACATCTACCATCTGGCTGCCGACAATTACTGCCAGCGAAGGGTTTGACCGGCAATAATCCATACCGGTTCCGATACCAAACAAACCACCGAAGACATCCCTCGAGGGAACTTTATCAATCTGGTCATGCGAAAAGGCAATCTTATCCATCACTAGTGAAAAAACCGCCTTGCCTTTATTCACCGGGGGTACGTGCACCTGGCCTGCAACAAGTTCTTCGAGACCTGTCATCACAGTGGTCCATAATGGATTGTCATCATGTATATTACAGGTATGGTAAATGCCGAAGCCGTTTGCCTTCCATACTTTTCCCGGGTCCCGCCTGTCAAACATGATATGAGACGTCCAGGTATGGCTTGTGTAGTTGGGAAACCAGGGTGTCTCATCACGGTTTGCAAAAGAGATGTTTTTCCAGGTTTCGCCGCCATCTGATGAAAGGTGGATACCATTCTGTAACCCCGGCTTCCATTGCATGGCAATTATTTTCCCGGGATCTTCAGGGGCTGCATCTATACCGGTAAAACCGAGTCCGTTATTGATAGAAGGTGTAATATCAGTTATTGATCCGTCACGGTACCTGGTAATTCTCCCTTCGTTCCCGTCATGCCTTTCGTTCTCCTGGGCAGAGGTTGTAACATAAAGAGTCCCGTCGGATGAAACGATCCCGGAAACAGGCTTCTGATCCACTTCTTCCGCTGTATAATTCCAAAGCCGGCTCCACGTGATCCCTCCGTCTTTTGTGCCGAACACCCCTTCGCCCTGAACCCCGGCATACACAACCTTCGATTCCTTTTCACTGCCGCCCGAAGTGCCGTCGAAAGCCACGAAAGCTATACCCCCAACTTTTCCCGCGGGAACCTCTTCGAGAGTTATCTGCCTCCAGCTGACACCGTAATCAGGACTTTTCCACAGCCCGTCACGCTCAGAGGCATAATACAAAACCTTTCCCCGATTATTGGGATCAACCGCAAGCCTTTTGCCACCCCACCTGTAGTAACGGGAATTGGCATTTACATAAATATCACGGAACCCTTCCATTACCGACCAGGAATCTCCCCTGTCGTCCGATTTTAGCAGCATTCCGCCGCTGACCACCGAGTAAAGCAAGGCCGGATCGGAACTGCTCATTGCATCGGCCGCGACCCCTGGAGCATTGAAAGCGTCGAGAAGAGGTATCCACCTTGATTCCTCCGGATCCCAGCGGTAGTTTCCCCCTACATCCGTCCGTGCCACAATATAATCCGGGTCCAGGGGATGCGAGGCAATTCCTGTCACAAAGCCCATCCCTTCAAAACTGATGTTTCCCCATGAAAAAGACTGTGCATGTGTAATGTATGAGATGAAAAATAAACCAGGCAATGCAGGTAAAAAAAAGAGTCGTGATAGTTTAATTGTCATCTAAGTTATTATCTTGGTCATTTTTCCGGCAGAATTAAGATTCCGGTCAAAAATAACATTAAAAAAAACTGAACATGGCAGATTTAAACTGAAATTTATGATTATGAGGATTAAACATTATTTATATTACCTGCCGGTGCTGCTGATCATCTTTCCCTCGTGCGATAATTCAGCCGATGATACAACGCCCCGGCTTAAGGAGGTTTACAGCGACGCTTTTCTGATTGGCACAGCAATGAACCGCAGGCAAATATCGGGCGAGGATACCAGCAGTGTCAGGATCATTGAAACTCATTACAATACCATCACTCCTGAAAACATAACCAAGTGGCAGGTGATTCAGCCGGAACCAGGGAATTTTAATTTTGAACCGGCCGACCGGTTTGTTGATTTTGGTGAAAAAAACGGGATGTTCATGGTCGGTCATACCCTCGTATGGCACAGCCAGACACCAGGATGGATATTCCTGGACGGTGAGGGCAATCCTGCCGACCGGGAAATCTTGCTCGAAAGAATGAGGGACCATATACATACTGTTGCAGGAAGATATAAAGGCCGGATCCACGGCTGGGATGTTGTAAACGAAGCATTGAATGAAGACGGTACTCTCAGGGACTCTCCCTGGTACCGGATAATCGGGAAGGAATATCTTGTCAGGGCATTTGAATATGCACGTGAAGCTGATCCTGATGCAGAACTTTATTACAATGACTATAACCTGGAGGATCCGGTAAAGCGTGCAGGCGTCGTGAAACTCGTAAAATATCTTCAGGAAAACGGTGCTCCCATTACCGGCATAGGCACACAGTCTCATTTACATCTGAAAACACCTTCACTTGAGGAGATTGAAAATACGATAGCTGATTTTGCCGCGCTGGGCATCGATGTTATGATCACGGAACTGGAAATAGATGTGCTTCCATATCCGACAGGCTATTACCAGGGCATTGACTTATCACTTATTGACAGGAATGAAGAGGGGATAAATCCCTATACTGAAGGGCTGCCTGATGATGTACAGAATGAGCTGGCCCAACGATACAGGGACATATTCGAGATATACCTCAGGCATAGCGATGCAATTACAAGAGTGACCTTCTGGGGTGTGAATGATGGAAATACCTGGAAAAATAATTACCCTGCCCGGGGAAGGACCAATCATCCACTGCTATTCGACCGCGAGTGGCAGCCCAAACCTGCGTTTTACGAATTAGTCAGCATCGCGCGGACCAGGTGACTGGCCGGAATTTCCATACATACCGGACTTTAATGGTTATGCTTTATATCATACATACCTGACTCGTTCCCGGTGACGGCGTTTATTGTCCGGTTTGTGTTCTTCGGAAATAACATAGCCGTCGACGGATATTCTGACAGTCTTTGTTTCGTTTCTTG
>SKQJ01000093.1 GCA_007119075.1 Bacteroidales bacterium
GAAGCCGTGTTTCACGGCCAGCTGGAGCAGCCCGCCACCGACGACACCATGTTCTATGCCCAGGGAGCCGCAGGGGTCATGAGCCGCCTTGATTTCGACGATCTTCATCACTGGCGCGACTCCATGCCGGTTACCATCAATTCGGCCCGTCTTTACCTGCCCGTTGCAGAAACCGGCAATACTTCCGGCAATTTTCCTTTGCCTCCCAGGCTGAGCATGTTTGAACGGGATGATGCCGGACAGCTTCGTGGCGTTATCGATACTGCTCTGGGCGACAGTTACTTCGGAGGAATATATAATGACGAGACTGGAGAATTCGTTTTCAATATCAGCCAGTGGACGCAGCGGTTCATCCTTGATCAGGCAAAAAGCAGCTCGGTTTATGTAAGCGTAAGGAATGCGGCGACAGTGCCGAACCGGGTAGTTTTGCGCGGCAGCGACCATCCCATGGGCGGTCCCAGGCTGGAGATAACATATACCAGGCATTAAAAACTTCACCTCATGCACATCTTTCCATGTGCGGCATAGTCGGATACATCGGGTCCAGACCCGTTTACCCCCTCCTTGTCGAGGGGCTCAAAAGGCTGGAATACCGCGGTTATGACTCCGCAGGCGTAGCTATATGCGATACCACGGCCAGGATATACAAATGCAGCGGAAAGATAAGGGATCTGGAGGCGTCCGTTTCCGGGAAGGATACGCAGGGCACTGCAGGCATAGGGCACACAAGATGGGCCACCCATGGCAAGCCCAATGATGTGAATGCCCACCCCCATGTTTCCGGAAACGGCCACTTTATTCTTGTTCACAACGGGATAATCGAAAACTATTCCGTTCTCAAGGCGAAGCTCCAGGACCGTGGCTATACCTTTAAATCCGAAACCGACACCGAGGTCCTCGTTAACCTTATTGAATATATTTACCTTAAAGGCAAGACAGAGGCAGAAGTTGCCGTTAGGCTTGCATTGACGAAGGTTGCCGGCACCTATGGCATTGTGGTGATATGCAATGATGAACCGGGGCAGCTGATAGCGGCCCGCCGCAGCAGTCCCCTGGTCATCGGAATCGGCGCCGGCGAATATTTCATAGCATCCGACACCTCCCCCCTTGCAGGCCAGGTGCAGTCGGTCATATACATGAACGACGATGACGTTGCGATAATCAAAAGGAATGAGCTCGTTCTAAAAACCCTCGCCACCGATGAACCCAGGATCAAGCTGCATAATCTCAACATAGACACCGGAGAATTTGACAAGGGCGGATACGACCATTATATGCTCAAGGAAATATTCGAGCAGCCGGTTTCCATAACCAATACTTTCAGGGGCCGGCTTTTGCCTGACAAAAATGAGATCCGGCTTGGCGGACTGTTCCACGTTATGCCCCGCCTGCAGGAGGCAGGGAGGATCATAATTGTTGCCTGCGGCACATCCTGGCATGCCGGGCTCATCGGGGAATACCTGATAGAGGACCTGGCCCGCATACCGGTCGAGGTCGAATATGCTTCCGAATTCAGATACAGGAACCCTGTTGTCGGGCCAGGGGATGTCGTGATTGCAATATCCCAGAGCGGAGAAACGGCCGATACCCTTGCCGCAGTCCGCCTTGCCAGGGAGGCAGGGGCGCTTGTCCTGGGCATCTGCAATGTGACCGGCTCAAGCCTTTCCAGGGAAACCGATGCCGGCGTATATACCCATGCCGGTTTTGAAATAGGCGTGGCCTCCACCAAGGCATTCACGGCCCAGGTGACCGTTCTGATCATGACAGCCCTGTTGCTGGGATACAAGAAAGGATCATTGACAAAGGAGCAATATGCTTCCTTTATCGGCGAGCTTGATTCCATACCCGCAAGTATAGAAAAAATACTGGCTGACAATGAGTTTTATCTGAACCTTGCAAAGGAATTCAAGGATTTCCCCAGTTTTATTTTCCTCGGGCGGGGTTATTGCTTTCCCGTTGCTCTCGAGGGGGCACTGAAGCTGAAGGAAATCTCCTATATCCATGCCGAGGGTTATCCTGCCGCAGAAATGAAGCACGGCCCCATCGCCCTTATGGATGAAAATATGCCGGTTGTGGTGCTGGCCCTCAAAGACAAGTCATACGACAAGATAATCAGCAACCTGCAGGAAATCAAAGCCAGGAAGGCCCGGATCATTGCCATTGTAAACGAAGGAGACACGCTTGTCCCGGATATTGCCGACCGTGTGATCTCCATACCGGCGGGCAGCGTGATCTTTTCGGCATTGCTTGCCGTCATCCCCATGCAGCTGATCGCATACCATATCTCGGTGATGAGAGGCTGCGACGTCGACCAGCCGAGAAACCTGGCAAAATCGGTAACGGTCGAATAAAGCTCCGAAACTTATGCTCCGGGAGCCTGTCGGCTCTTGCCACCGGGCCATAGCTCCTGAAAGTCCGGGGCTCGCGGACCTTTACCGGTTGTTGTACTGCTCGTTGTAATATTCCAGGTAATTGCCGCATATGACCGCCGAAACCCACTTCTCATTCTCCAGGTACCAGTCCGCCGTCTTTTCCAATCCCTCCCTGAAGCTCACCGATGGCTTCCACCCAAGTTCCGAGCTGACTTTGGAATTGTCGATGGCATAGCGCAGATCATGGCCGGCCCGGTCCCTGACAAAGGTTATCAGCTTTTCCGAAGCGCCTTCGGGCCGTCCGAGCTTTTTGTCCATGATGCCGCACAGCAGCCTTATGAGATCGATGTTTTTCCATTCGTTATTGCCGCCGATATTATAGGTCTCACCTGTCTTTCCCTTATGGAATATAAGGTCTATGGCGGCGGCATGGTCTTCGACATAAAGCCAGTCCCTGATGTTCTCCCCTTTGCCGTAAACCGGTATTTCCTTGTTTGTCTGTATATTATGTATGGCCAGGGGGATCAGTTTTTCAGGGAACTGGTTGGGGCCATAATTATTCGAACAGTTGGATATCACAACCGGCAATTTATAGGTATGGTGCCAGGCCCTGACCATGTGGTCGGAGCTTGCCTTTGAGGCGGAGTAGGGGCTGCGCGGATCATACGCGGTCTTCTCGGTAAACAGTCCCCCGCTTCCCAGCGAGCCATAGACCTCGTCGGTCGATATATGGAAGAACAAGCTGTCCGGGCTGCCTGCCGTCCACCTGCTTTTTGCGGCATTAAGGAGGTTTACCGTGCCGATGATGTTGGTGGAGATAAATTCCATCGGTCCCGTGATAGATCTGTCCACATGGGACTCGGCGGCAAGATGGATCACGGCATCGAACCGGTGCCGGTCAAAAAGGTCTTCCATGAAGGCGGCATTGGTGATATCGCCTTTCTCGAACCGGTAATTGGGCAGGTTTTCAACGTCCCGGAGATTATCGAGGTTCCCCGCGTAGGTGAGCTTATCGAGGTTGACGATCATATACCCGGGGTAATTCCGGGCGAACCTTCTTACCACGTGCGAGCCTATAAAGCCTGCTCCCCCCGTTACAAGTATTGTTTTTTCCATTATTTGTTATGGTTTCTGTAATATTTTTCCCATTTCCACGCCGATTCAAGGGTCTCTTCGAGGCTGCTCCGGGCGCTCCAGCCGAGCTCCCGGTTTGCCAGGGAGGTGTCGGCCCACACCTGTTCGATATCTCCCGGCCTTCTTCCGGTGATGCTGTAGTTTATTTTTATCTTGTTGACCTTTTCGAACGTCTTTATCATTTCAAGCACCGATACTCCTTTTCCGGTGCCGAGATTGAAAGCTTCCATGGCCTCCCTGTTCTGCCTGTCCAGCAGTCTCCTTACCGCTGCCACATGGGCTTTTGCCAGATCGGCAACATGAAGGTAATCCCGTATGCAGGAGCCGTCGGGGGTGTTGTAATCATCGCCGAAGACCTTAAGCTCTCCGCGTAGCCCTATAGCCGTCTGGGTGATGAACGGCACCAGGTTATCAGGCATCCCGGCGGGAACTTCCCCGATAAGGCCCGAAGGGTGGGCTCCGATGGGATTGAAATACCTGAGCGATATTGCATTGAGAGAAGGATTGGCAAAAATTACATCGGCTATTATTTCCTCCGACATCTGTTTGGTTTTCCCGTAGGGAGAAGCTGCCTTTTTAAAGGGGGCCGATTCTGTGACCGGCAGCGTATCGGGCTGCCCGTATACGGTGCAGGAGGAAGAAAAGACCAGGTTGGCGGACTTCCCGGCTTTCATTTCCTCAAGGAGGTTCATCAGCGAGACCATGTTGTTCCTGTAATACATCAGGGGCTTTTCAACCGATTCGCCCACGGCCTTAAAGGCCGCGAAATGGATTATGGCCCCGATCTCCCTGCCAGTGTCAAATAAGCGGGCCAGCTTTCCGGCGTCGCATATGTCAATTTCCTCAAATGCCGGCCTGACCCCGGTGATTTTTTCAATCCCGTCAAGGACAGCGAGGTCGGAGTTGGAAAGGTTGTCGGCAATGACAACCGGGAAACCTTCCTCAATAAGCTCCACGACAGTATGGGAACCTATGTACCCGGTGCCGCCCGTAACAAGAATCGTATCCATGAACAAACTGTTTGTTTTACCTTAATGATAACCGCCGTCCGGGGTATTTTTGCCGCAGCAGCCCTTCAGGGAATCCTTAAAAGGAGATCAAAGGCTCCAGTAGACCAGGCCGTCCTGTTCCTTTTTGAACTGTTTGAGGTAAATGCCCTTAACATCGACCAGGACTGCAGATCCATTGCTTATTGACCTGAAATAGTCGGCCGTAAGGTCGAGATACTCCCTGTGATTAACCGCAACTATGATTGCATCATAACCGGTTCCGGGCTTGTCTTTGATAGAGAAGCCGTACTCCTCCTTTACCTCCCCGGGCGACGCATAGGGATCGACAATGTCAATATGCCTTATTCCGTATGAAGAAAGCTCCATGTGCACATCGGCCACCTTTGAATTCCTGATATCGCTTACGTTCTCCTTGAATGTTATGCCCATTATCAGCACCCGGCATTCCCTGATGCCTTTATCAAGGGCTATGATCCGTTTAAAAGTCTGCCTGGCAATGTAGGCGCCCATGAAATCATTCAGGCTCCGGCCTGCATTGATTATCTGTGCATGATAGCCGAATTTTTTTGCCTTGTAGGTGAGGTAATAGGGATCGACCCCGATACAGTGCCCGCCTACGAGTCCGGGATAGAACCTCAGAAAATTCCACTTGGTCCCAGCGGCTTCAAGCACTTCGTGGGTGTTGATCTTCATCCTGTTGAATATTATGGAAAGCTCGTTCATAAACGCGATGTTGATGTCCCGCTGGGTATTCTCGATGATCTTTGCCGCCTCTGCCACCTTTATGGAGCTGGCCCTGTGCACGCCGGCCCCGATTATCAGGTCATAGGTATTAGCTATGTTGTCGAGGGCTTCATCATCGCAGCCCGAAACCACCTTTACGATTTTGGTAAGGGTATGCTCCTTGTCGCCAGGGTTTATCCTTTCGGGGGAAAACCCCACCTTGAAGTCTGTGCCGAGCTTCAGTCCGCTGTGCTGCTCAAGCAGCGGTATGCAGTCTTCTTCGGTACAGCCCGGGTATACGGTCGATTCGTAGACGACATAATCGCCCTTTTTAAGGATCCGGCCGACCGTCTCCGAGGCTTTCAAAACCGGCCTCAGATCGGGGAGCTTGTGCTCGTTGATGGGCGTGGGCACGGCAATGATATGGAAATGAGCCTGCCGGAGATCTTCAGGATCGGAGGTATAGCGAATGTCGCAGCCTTCAAAGTCTGACGCTTCCAGCTCCCGGCTCGGGTCGATTTTGTTTTTCATCATTTCGATCCTTTCGGGCTTGATGTCAAAGCCGATTACGCTGACTTTCCTTGCAAATTCCAGTGCGATGGGCAGTCCGACATACCCCAGTC
>SKQJ01000334.1 GCA_007119075.1 Bacteroidales bacterium
ACATCGATCTCGAACTTGTCTTCGGCCAGGCTCTGGTAGATCTTTTTGACAGTGTGCATTTTCATGAAAAAGCAGTCGCTGCACCCGCAGGTTGAATCGATCGGCGGGGCGGGAAGGAAAACCTTGCCCGGGTTTCTTTTTTTCATCTGATGAAGAATGCCTGATTCCGTGGCAACGATATATTCCCCGGAAGGGTCACTTTGGGTAAACTTCAAAAGGGCTGAAGTGGAACCTACAAAATCGGAGGCTATCAGTATAGGTTTCTGGCATTCGGGATGAGCTATAAGCTTAGCCTCCGGATATTCCTCCTTCAGCTTGAGTATTCTCTCGAGTGAAAACTCTTCATGAACGTGACAGGCGCCGTCCCATACGACCATTTCCCTTCCCGTCAGGCGGTTCAGGTAATCCCCGAGATTGCGGTCGGGGGCAAATATTATTTTCTGATCCCGGGGAATGCTTTCAATAACCTGAACTGCGTTTGTGGAGGTACAGCAGATATCGGTCATCGCCTTTATCTCTGCAGTTGTATTTACATAGGAAACAACAATATGGTCGGGATACATCTCCCTGAATTTCCTGAACTCTTCCGGGGGACAGGAATCGGCGAGCGAGCAGCCGGCATTTCTGTCGGGTATGAGAACCTTTTTTCCCGGAGAAAGGATCTTGGCTGTTTCGGCCATGAAATTAACCCCGGCAAATACTATAATATCTGCATCGGTACTGGCCGACTTTCTTGAAAGGTCAAGGCTATCGCCGACAAAATCGGCAATATCCTGTATTTCCGGTATCTGATAGTAATGGGCAAGTATTACGGCATTTTTTTCCTTTCTCAGCCGGTTAATCTCGTCTACTAAATCCATGTGATTTGGTTTTGTGCAAAATTAGTAAATATATACATATATAGTTGCGGCATAGCTTCCGCGCGCAGCCGGCGGGGCGGTTTAAGGATCGGCGGGAATAAAATCCTACAGGCTTTTCAGGATTCAATCCGGCTGTTTTATACAATTAATTTATAACTTTCCGGTTTTCGGCCCTTGTTTTGGGTAGATAACGGTTTTTCTGCTTATTTAATATATATAAGCATCGGACGCTCATTACACATTAAATTATGGATATACTGGAAAGAATAATAAACCGCCAAATTGTTTTGCTTGACGGAGCCATGGGCACCGAACTTTCAAACCGGGGCTGTAACATGGGCGGCCGTATGAACCTTGTGAACCCCGGTCGTGTGCTGGCCATCCACAGGGATTACATAGCATCAGGGGCAGACATTCTGATAACCAATACCCTGACCATGAACCGTATCAACATTGAAATTCATGAACCCGGCACAGACATCATTGAGGTCAATCTTGCTGGAGCCAGGCTCGCAAGACAGGCAGTCACCGGGGGTCAGCCGGTACTGGGCGATATCAGCTCAACAGGCCGGTTCCTTGAGCCTTACGGTGAATATACCGAAGAACAGTTTTACCACAATTTCAGGGAGCAGGCGGAAATCCTTGCCCGGGGAGGCGTAGACGGATTTATCATCGAAACCATGAGCGATCTTCGTGAGGCCGCCTGCGCCATCAGGGCCTGTAAAGATGCGGCCGATATTCCTGTGCTGGTTTCTATTTCATTTTCTTCTGCCGACGGCGGCGGTTATACAATAATGGGCAACACGGTTGAAGAAACGGCCAGGATCGCCGAGGAGCACGGGGCAACCGCTGTGGGCGCCAACTGCGGTGAACTGGAGCCGGAAAAAATGGCCGTACTGGCAAGCCTGTTCAGCAAATCAACATCCCTTCCCGTCATAATCCAGCCCAATGCCGGAAAACCTGTACTTCAGGAAGACGGGACAACCTCATTTACCATGGGGCCGGAGGAATTCGCCGAAGCACTTATGAGATGTATCGACAATGGGGCAACAATTGTAGGGGGTTGCTGCGGAACCACCCCCGGGCATATCCGCGCCGCAGCAGAAATGATCCGGCAATATCACTGAGAAAGCGGTTCAGTCTTAGCTTCCGTTGTCAATTTCATTTTGAAACACGAAGGCTATGATCCGTATTTGTCGCGCCCCCGGGAAGCAGTCCGGGTCTGATGCAATAACTCCTTTCCGGCAGCTACCCCCGGCAACCAATTGAAAATCCCTTCCAGCGGCGGTCAGAGGCGTTATTCATATTTCAGGGTCTCCACCGGATTGACATTGCTTGCCTTCCATGTCTGGATGAGAACCGTGACCAGGGCGGTTATAAGTCCGGTCAGCGCAGCTGCTACAAAAACCCATATTTCAATTTCACGGCGGTAGGGAAAATTATTCAGCCATTCCCTCAGAATTAAATATGCCGCAGGCAGGGCTATCAGAGAGGAAATCAGTACCAGCCGTGCGAATTCCCAGGAAATCAATTTAATTATCTGGTATGAACTGGCCCCGAAAGCTTTTCTGACACCAATCTCCCTGAAGCGCTGTTCGGCCGAGAAAGCCGACAATCCCAGGAGTCCGAGACAGGCAACGAAAACAGAGAGGAAGGTGAATACCAGGAGAATAACCTGCAGACGGCTCTCGGTAAGATGTAACCGGTCAAAGTTTTGCGACACAAAAGTACCTGCATATACCTGACCGGGAAAATGGCTGTTCCATACATCGCCAATCAAATGGTTTGCACGGGCCATATCATTTTTATCTACCCTCAGTGTAATATTGCTGTGTCCAGTAAGTGAAGAGCTTATAACCATCGGTTTGATCACCTCGGTCAATGGTTGATAATGAAAATCATCAGCCACGCCTACAATCTGACCCCAGTCGCGGGTTTCTCCCTCCCGGCCTGCCAGCAGGCCAATCTCATGCCCGATGGCATCAGAAGGGGTCTCAAACCCAAACATCCTCCGGGCGGCATCATTAATGATATAATGATAAGCTGTATCAGCTACCATTGAGGGAGTAATATTCGAACCTGCCAGCAGTCTCATCCCGAATACCTCCACAAACCGGTCATCAGCCCTGTTGACAATTGGAAAATAGGTTTCCGGGTCATCTCTCAGTACATGAGGATTATCCATATACCTCATATCAGTGGGAATCACCATTGATCTGGTAACATCCTTCACTTCAGGGATGGCTGCAAGGTCATCCTTTACTGCTTCCCATGAATTGAAGACAGACCTGTTCTCAACCCGGATGTTTATCAGTCCGTAACGGTTATAGCCCAGGTCTTTAGTATTGATATACTGCAGCTGGCGGTAAACCGATATTGCACAAATTATCAGCCCGATTGAAACTGCGAACTGACCGGCAACAAGGACCCTTCTAAAAAACTGATTGCCCTCATCCCCTTTTTTACCCTTGAGCACATGAGATGGCTTGTAGGCTGAAAGGAAGAATGCAGGGTATGCCCCTGCAAAAAATGCCAGTGCAAGCCAGGCAGACGCAATAATTACCGGGTTCCAGCCTGCGAACATCATCGAAAGAGCCATTGACTTGCCCGTGAACTGCGAGAACCATGGCAGAACAAGCTCAATAAGTATTATCGCCAGCACCAGGGCAAGGAAGCTGAAAAGGGCCGATTCTCCAAGGAACTGCCTGACCAGCTGAGACCTTGAGGCACCAGAAACTTTTCTCACCCCGACTTCCAGTGCCCGCCGGGAGGCCCTGGCAGTGGAAAGGTTCATAAAATTTATACCGGCAATTACAAGGAGCAGCAGGGATACAAGGCTGAATACCATTACAGAGGTTTTACTCCCGGGTGTTTCAACCTCCCAGACCCTGTCTGCATTCAGATGAATATCAGTGAGAGGTCTCAATGTCAATCTCAAAAAATCACGGGGGTTATCAAAATCAAGGAATGCCCTGAATTCGGGGCCAAAATAATCATCGACCATCTCCTGTATATTGCTTTCGAGCTTTTTGGCATCAGCACCTTCTGCCAGCAGAATATAGGTGTAAAGGTTACTGGCCATCCAGCTGTTCATCATAGCCTCGTGCCGGAGATCGTAGAGCGAGATGAAAGAACCGATTAAATCGGCCTGAATATGCGAGTTATGAGGAAAATCCTCATATATGGCAGTTACCCTGTAGGGCCGTAAATCGCCGCTGTAATTCACATTAAGTATGCTCCCCGGCTCAGGTATTTCACCGAAGTATTTTATGGCATAACTGCGGGATATGGCAACTGTAAATGGTTCACTCAGGCAATCCCCGGCATTTCCCTCTATCAGCATGAAGGAAAATATGTTGAAAAAGGAATCATCGGCATAAAAAAACCTTTCATTGTATTGATTCCTGGCCCCATCCTCAACCATTACCCTGTCATGAGCCAGTCGTACAAATCCCGCCACGTCAGGGTAATCATCCTTTAACCTGGGTCCGACCGGGGCAGATGTTATTGAAACCTGCAATTGACCATCATCCATGGTCATATCCCTTTCAACCCTGTAAATCCTGTCCGCATTCTCATGGAACCGGTCATAGCTCAATTCATCGTAAACCCACAGGTAGATAATGATAGAAGCGGCCAGCCCGATTGAGAGGCCTGCAATATTGATTGCAGAAAACAAAGTATTTTTTTTCAGTACCCTCAGCGCGATCAGCAGATAGTTTCTTATCATAAAAGAATATTTTATTAAAACAAATCAAATACATTATTCAATCTATCCAAAAAAATGCCAAACATTATTTTGATCTGTTTACTTGACAATTAGCACGGCCTTTAGAGCCATAAAATTATTTCATTATGTGCATAATCGTACACTATTATTCCGAAAATGAACAATGCTGTAGGAAAAATTCCCCCAGCAACCAGTTAATAATGAAAATTGGTGTGTCCGCTAGCGCCCATAGGTTTAACGAAAATTTACAATAGCAGAAATGTTTAAGGAGCCGCACTTTGCTTTGAAAACGAATATAAAACAATTTCCTGGTTGGACGCATCCGGCAAGATCAATGAAAATGACCGCTTTTTCATAATCCGGATACAGACCTTACTTTACCGGTATTGTAACCCAACTGAGCGGCAGGGGGTATAGCGCTGCAATCAAAGCCATTATCAAAATAAAAAAGCTACCCTGGAATAGTCTATTTAAGATAAAGCTCCATTGAATCCTTACGGGGCAGATTATCATCCCTGCAGGGTTCTTTACTGCGTGGGATTCTGCATCATATAAGCAATCAGCAATAAAAATCCAATTATCAGAACTATAACAAAGTATTCAATCAATACCAGGATAATCTGTCTATTATTTCGGATGAACCTTTTTATTGTATGGAATAACATCTATTTAATACTTCTTTACTGTTTTAAAACCAACCAATTATAACTATAATTAATTCTCAGGCTAACATTTGATTATGAGGCTTTATCATAATCTTGTAATCTGTGCCACAAACCCACCTGCCGGCAGCATATGAAGGGTTACCGGGGTTTCCCGGTTGACAGTAAGCTCTTTAATCTTGTAATCCTCCTTATGCTCGCCATCAGCTATTAGTGAAAGGATATAATTACCTTCCGTAAGGTGTCGAAGGGTAAACGTTACATCTTTTGGCTCCATTTCGCCGTTAATACCACCCAGATAATAAACATCATCCTTCTTCCTGCACAATACTGCGAATTTCCCGGGATATCCGTCAACAAACCATGTATCATCCCATACAGTGGGAACATTTCTTAAAAAGTCGAGCACCTCCGCCGGCTGCTGACGAAATCCCCTGATGTTATCAGCAAAATGCTGTAATGCGGACTCGAAAATGACAGATAGGGCCAGCTCATGTGCCCATGTTGTTTGCCTGATTGATTGCGGACTGAAATTGGTAAAGGTCACAGGAGTATAATCCATACTGCCCATTACATTTCGTGTAAACGGGTAAATACAGT
>SKQJ01000038.1 GCA_007119075.1 Bacteroidales bacterium
ATGCCGCCGTTATCCTGCCGCCGGAGAGGCCGGCCGGGTACAGATGCTACCAGTTCCTGCCGGTTGCCGGTTGCCTTTCCGAAGCCTTGTTTTCCATAAGTTTTTCCTGTACCCTTTGCTCCTCGCGTTCTGCAGCTTCAAGCATACGAAGGGCATCTTCCGGCGAGATCTGATCGGGCCGTGGCTGCGGCGACTCAGGGATATCATCCTCCATGTTATCGTCCCCGGTGTCGCTGTCGTTTCCCTCGTCCTGATCATTGTCAGCCGGGTCATCGCCCTGGCTGTTATCATCACCATCCTGATCCCTGTCGCCGTCCTCTCCGTCGCCATCCTGGTCCTGGTTTTCCATTTCGTCGAGAAGCTGACGGGCAAAGGCGAGATTGTAACGGGTCTCCTCATCGCCGGGATTGTTTCTCAGGGCCTCCTTGTAAGCTTCGATACTTTGTCGAACCTGCTGAGACATCAACAGTGAATTGCCCAGGTTATGGAACACTCGTGACCTGTTAACAGGATCTTCAATGTCATCGGCAAGTTCGCCGAAATACCTTGTGGCCTCATCAAATCTTTCCTGCTTGTAGAGGGAATTGCCCAGGTTGAATCTGGCCTGGGGCGACTCAATGTCCTTTTCCAGGGCCCGCCTGTAGGAAAGCTCCGACTCGTCAAAAAGCTCCTTCTGGTACAAACGGTTCCCCTCGCGAAGCAATCTGTTTTTTGCCTGGCCGGCCGCCTCATGCCCTGCCACGGCTGCAATCAGAATGACAATCAGAATTATCCGCACACGCGTTGCTATACAGTTATTTGCCATGATTATTCCTGTGTTTGCCGCTAAACAAGTTTATACTGCTGAGCCACCGGCTCTTTCGTTCATTTATAAAGAAATCGAGAAGGAGCAGGACGAGGGCTATGGCTGCCATGTACTGAAAACGCTCGGTAAATTCAGTATATTGCAGCTGAGCGAATTCAGCCTTTTCCATTTTTTCCACTTCTTCCATTATAAGATCGAGGCCGGTTCCCGAGTTGCCGGCCCTGACAAAGAGCCCTTCGCCGGCCAGGGCAATGCTCCTTAAGGCGGCTTCGTCGAGACGGGTGATCACCGTGTTGCCATCCTGGTCGGCAAGAAACCTGGCCTGTCCCCCGCCCACGGGAATAGGCGCTCCTTCCGGGCGGCCCATGCCGATTGTGTGTATAGCGATTCCCTGCTGCCGTGCATTTTCAGCAGCCTTTACCGGGTCATCTTCATGGTCCTCGCCGTCGGAAATTATTATAAGCACCTTTCCGGCGGCAGTTTCGGGCGTGAATGACCTTGCTGCCAGGTCTATAGCCCTTCCTATTGCCGTGCCCTGAACCGGGACAGTTCCCGTCGATACGTTTTCCAGCATCATACGAAAAGCGGCATAATCAGCCGTTACGGGAACCTGAACGAAAGCATCGCCGGCAAACACGATAAGTCCGATCCTGTCATTCCTCAAGCTGGAGGCCAGCCTTGACACTGCCATTTTGGAGCGTTCCAGGCGGTTGGGAGTAATATCTTCGGCAAGCATGCTGTTGGAAACATCGAGTGCAATCATTATCTCCACTCCCTCCCGTCTGACTTCCTCAAGCCGGGAACCGAATCGCGGGCCCGCCAGGGCCAGTATTATAAATACCAGGGAAAGCACAGCCAGGATAAATTTGAACGCGGGCCTTTGCCCTGAGACCCGCGGCATAAGCAGGCCAAGCAGTCCGGGATCCCCCAGCTTCCTGATGGCTGTCCGCCGCCAATACCTCGCCGCCATAAATACTGCCAGCATCAGCGGCACCAGCCACAAAAACCACAAATAATCACTATAGGCAAATTCAAACATCTCTTACTGTTAAATATTGTCAAACATCCGGCATGCCTCGTTGCCAGGGGCCCGTCAGGCGATTTATTCCCTGCCGGACAGCCGGTCCGGTCCCGCACTCGCAGTGGCCGAAAACCGCCCTGATCCGGTTATTTTCCTTGCAGGATCCGGTAACCAGGCACCCGGGCCGGCGGCCTGTTGCCTTGAAGTGGCCCGTCAGGCCGGTCTTTCGCCCGGGTCAGGGAATTGTCCTTAGCCACAGCGCCCTTATCAGCCATTCACACAGCAGCAGCAAACCTGCCAGCAGGGCGAATGACCGGTATTCTTCGCGGGTAGAATTAAAGTGCCTTACCTCGATCCTTGATTTTTCGAGTTCCTCTATTTCGGCATAGATCTCTGTCAATTTTGTCTCATCGGTAGCCCTGAAATAACTGCCGCCCGTTATGGCTGCAATTTCCACTAAAACCTCCTCGTCAATATCGGCCTCGATATTCTGGTATTGCACTCCGTAGGGAGTCTGTACCGGGAACGGCGCCGCGCCCCTGCTGCCCACTCCCACCGTATATACCCTTATCCCGAAACTGGCGGCTATATCGGCTGCCGTTATTGGATCAATGGCGCCGCGATTGTTCACCCCATCGGTTAGCAAAATAATGATCCTGCTTTGGGACTGACTGTCTCTGAGGCGGTTTACAGCAGTGGCAATTCCCATCCCTATGGCAGTCCCGTCTTCTATCATCCCGATCTCAACATCACGGAGCAGGTTGACGAGCACGGCATGATCGGTTGTGAGGGGGCACTGGGTAAAGCTTTCGCCGCTGAATATCACGAGGCCGATCCTGTCATTCCTCCTTCCGGCAATGAACTCGGCGGCAATCTCCCTGGCAGCCTCCATGCGGTTCGGCCTGAAGTCTTCGGCAAGCATACTGCTTGAAATATCAAGCGATATCACTATGTCAATACCCTCTGTCTGCAGTTCTTCCCACTGGTCATGAGTCTGCGGACGAGCCAGCACAACTATAAGAAGGGCAACGGCAACCATCCGGAAAGCAAACAGGATATGTCTCAGATAGTGACGGAAAGTCACCGGGACATCTCCCAGCCACTGGAATCCCGGCACCTGCAGCGAAGCCTGGTTACGATGCTGCCTGTAAACGTACCACGCTACCATTGCGGGTATCAGAAACAGAAGCCAGAGAAATCCGGGATATGCAAAACTATATTGACCCATCAGGAGCATCATTTCTGTTAACACTTTGCCGTTCATTCACACCGGCGGGATCTTCTCCTCCGGTTTCACCGCAGGGCGCGGCAACCGCAGGGGCATCTTCGGTACCCGGACCGGGGCTGCATGTTGCCTTCACAAACCTGAAACCGGTATTAAGGCTCATTTCATGATATTCTTCGCCGGGCCTGGCTTTGGCAAATTTCACCAGGTCGGCAAGATAAAAGCATTGCTCGAGCAGGGCGAGAACTTCTTTGGGCAGGGCCACATTGCTGTTCAGCTCGGTTATTATTTCCCTGCTGGTTCGTTCCATCGCCGTGATGCCGAACCTTCTTTCAATATATTTTCTTATTATCCCGGTAAGCCGGGTATAGTATTCCTTGACCATTCCGTTTTGCCACAAGGATTCCGATTTTAATTTCTTGAGCTCTTTAAGGGCGGTGACATGGGCAGGTTCCATTGGCTCACCGGACTGGTGCCCGGGCTCATCTATCTTCTTTTTTCGGAGCACACGGAAACCATACCATAAAATGAAAGCCAGCATGGCCGCAAGCAAAATCCATTGCAGTATTTCCCTGGCAGTCAGTGATACGGCAAAAGGGGCCTTGATATCATAAATGCCGGCTTCCCGGTCGATATCGGGGGCCAGCACTTCGAGTGCGGAAGGCCGGGCTGTCAGTACCCTTTCGTCATCATCCATAAGGAAGGCGAAAGGGATGGCGCCCACATCATGACGGCCCGGATCAAACGATGTAACCCTCCATGACCTTGTTATCCGAAGATTCTGCTCATCAATCATTGTTGTGTCGGCGGGATGGGCCTGCAGGATCTCGATGCCGGACGTCAGGGTATCGGTGAATTCAGGGAAGCTTACATATATTCCGGCAGGCTGTTCAACGGTCACCGTGAAGCGTGTCTGTTCCCCTATCCGCATGGAAGTCGTATCAAACCTGGCGGAAATGCTCAAAGACTGGCCAGGCACCGGAATGACGAGGCAGATAAGAAACAGGAAAATACACAATGATCGTAACACCACAGCCGGCATTTCTCCTGTCTTTCTTATCGATATGAATGTTCGGTTCATTCCCTTTTTTTGAATAACTTAATCAGCGGTTTAACATAATCTTCGGCGGTATTGACCAGAACAGAATCTATGCCGGTTTTCAGGAACAGGTCCCTCAGTCCCCTGTCATGAGTCTCCCACCAGGAAGCGTATTTCCGGCGCACTTCCGGCGAAAATGTGTCCACCCAACGGTATGCACCGGTCTCGGCATCCCTGACGTGAAGCATGCCCACCGGCGGCAGCCGGGTTTCACGCTCGTCGTATATCCTGATCGCAACCATGTCATGCTTTCTTGCGGCGATCCTGAGATTATCGGCAAAATCCGGACGGCCGTTTCCGGCGTCGGCCGACTGCAGAAAGTCTGATATCATAAACACCGTGCTCTTCTTTTTTATTGCATTTGTCAGAAACCGCAACGGCTCGGTCAGGTCGGTGGTCCGGTGCTCAGGGGCAAAATCGATCAGTTCCCTGATAATATGGAGAATATGTTTTTTTCCTTTCTTGGGGGGGATAAATTTCTCCACTTTGTCGCTGAAAAAGATCACGCCGATCTTGTCATTGTTCTGGATGGCCGAAAAAGACAGCACTGCGGCTATTTCAGTTATCACATTCTTTTTCATCATCCCCCTTGTTCCGAATTCGCTCGAGCCGCTTATGTCGATCAAAAGCATGACCGTCAGTTCCCTTTCCTCCTCAAATATCTTCACGTACGGGTGGTTGAACCGGGCGGTTACATTCCAGTCAATGCTTCTGATATCATCGCCTGGCTGGTATTCCCTTACCTCGCTGAAGGCTATACCGCGTCCCTTGAATGCCGAATGATAGTGGCCGGCAAATATGTCGCGCGAGAGCCCGCGTGACTTGATCTCGATCTTCCTTACCTTTTTTAAAAGTTCCCTGGCTTCCATTACAATTTTGTTAGGCAATCAGTCAAAAACCTCACGGAAGTGAACATTAAAAGCAGGATCAGTGAAATTCGCATAACGTCGGCCATTTGATGTTTTACGGCACTTCAACGGTGTTGAGGATGTCTGTGATTATGTCTTCGGCAACAATGTTTTCCGCTTCGGCTTCATAGCTTAACCCTATGCGGTGCCTCAAAACGTCATAACAAACGGCCCTCACGTCCTCGGGTATGACATATCCGCGGTGATTTATAAATGCATATGCCTTTGCGGCTTTCGCCAGGTTAATGCTCGCTCGCGGAGAGGCTCCGTAATTGATCATGGTCTCGTATTTCGGGAGACCGTATTCCGAGGGTTTTCTTGTTGAGAAAACTATATCGAGAATATAGTGCTCTATCTTTTCGTCGAGATAAACATCCCTGACCACGCTCCTGGCCCTGATGATCCCGGCAGGCGAAATCACCCGGGAGGGGACGGGGAATTCGCCGTCAAGGTTTTGCCTGATTATAAGCGCTTCTTCGCTTTTTTTAGGATAGGTTATCACGACCTTCATCATGAACCGGTCAACCTGTGCCTCCGGCAGAGGATATGTCCCTTCCTGTTCAATTGGGTTCTGCGTGGCCATCACCAGGAAAGGATCGTCGAGCCTGAAGGTTTCCGCCCCGATAGTCACCTGCCTTTCCTGCATTGCTTCAAGAAGCGCCGACTGTACCTTTGCAGGGGCACGGTTGATCTCGTCTGCAAGTATGAAGTTGGCGAAAACAGGTCCTTTCCTCACAAGAAATTCTTCCTTTTTCTGGCTGTAGATCAAGGTTCCCAGCAAATCGGC
>SKQJ01000301.1 GCA_007119075.1 Bacteroidales bacterium
GAAGCGATACTGCGGGGCACCGAACTGGGCGAAGCCGAAGGGCTGAGGGGTGCCGGCAGACTGGATAGCAATATCAAACTGATCTGGTGCGTGGCTTCCAATATCCTGATAAACCAGCATTCCGACGTGAACCGCACGGCCAAAATACTGGCCGATGAAAGCATGGTGGAGTTCATTGCCTTCCAGGACCAGTTTATGACCCCGTCGGGAAAATTTGCCGACCTGGTGCTGCCGGTATGCACCCAGTTTGAGAGCTGGGGACTTCAGGACGGCTGGAAGTACGGCGATGAGGTTATCATCATGCCCCAGATTGCCAGTCCCCCGCACGAAACCAGGAGCGATTACAATATCTGCGCCGGACTGGCGGAAAGGTTCGGGCTCAGGGAAGAATATACGGAAGGAAGGACGGAAAGGGACTGGATCGAATGGGCCGTCGAGCGGTACAGGGCCACCCGGTTCCCCGACATCCCGTCGCTCGATGAGCTGGAGGAAAAGAACACCGGGGTATACAGCGTGCCGGTAACCGAACCGAAGGTGGCGATGGCCGATTTCCGTAAAGATCCGCGAAAGCATCCCCTTAACACTCCCTCGGGAAAGATAGAGATCTTTTCAGAGAGGCTTTTCAGGATGGGCAAGCCCGGCGAGATCCCGGCCGTGCCCAGGTACATTCAGGAATGGGAAAGCCCTTTCGGGGAAGAAAGCAGAAGGTACCCGCTGCAGGCTATCGGCCACCACTACATGCAGAGGGTGCACTCGACGCACGATAACGTCGACTGGCTGAACGAGGCATTTCCGCAGAGGATATTCATCAATCCGCTGGATGCTTCGGAGAGGGGGATAAAGGACGGCGACAAGGTGAAAGTCTGGAACGACCGGGGCTGCATGGTCATTCCCTGCAGGCTTACCCCCAAGATCATGCCGGGGGTGGTAAACATACCTCAGGGCGCGTGGTGGGATCCCGATGAGAACGGGGTGGACCGCCGGGGATGCGTGAACGTGCTTACTTCGCACCGGTGGACGCCGCTTGCCTTCGGCAATGCGCAGCATACCATCATGGTGGAGGTAAGAAAAGAAAGGTGATGGTCGGGTAAAAGTTGAATGATATGGATTATGAGAAAACTTGCATTTTATTTTGACTCCACGGCCTGTTCGGGCTGCAAGACCTGCCAGGTGGCATGCAGGGACAAGCATGACCTGGGAAAGGGAATGCTGTGGAGGCGGATTTACGAGATAGCCGGTGGTGACTGGCGCAGGGAAGGCCAGGCATGGGTACCGGATATTTATTCATATTATATTTCGATGTCCTGCAACCACTGCCTCAAGCCGGCATGCCTCAGCTCTTGTCCCAACAAAGCAATTTACCGGAATGACGACGGACTGGTCCTGATCGACGAAAAGAGGTGTATGGGATGCCGTTATTGTGAATGGACATGCCCCTACGGGGCTCTGTTCTATGACGGCGAAAAGGGTGTGATGACAAAATGCACCATGTGCGCCGATTATATAAAGGATGGCAAGCCGCCGGCATGTGTGTCGGCATGTCCCATGAGGGTGCTTGATGCAGGCGAGCTGTATGAGGTCAGAAGCATGTTGCCCGCGCCACCTGACATGTTTCCGCTCCCTGATCCGGGAATCACCAACCCCGCTCTGGTTGTGAAACCGCACAGGGATGCAGCAAGGGCAAAAAGGGACAAGCCTAAGATCAACAACAGGGAGGAGGTGAAGCATGGCAAGCAATGAATGGCCCCTGATCTTTTTCACTCTACTGGGGCAGACCGCCGCCGGACTTATCTTTGCTCTCGCGCTTTTGTCGACAGGGGGGAAGGAGGTTTTAAAGCTGATATACTCTTCGGTCAATCGCCCCGTCACCCTTTTTTCCATGATGGCAATGGCCTGTGCCGTGCTGTTTTCGTTTCTGCATCTTGGCTCGCCGACACGGGCAGTATATGCGCTGAGCAACCTGTCATCGTCGTGGCTTAGCCGGGAAATACTGATGGTAATGGTTTTTGGAGCTGTGCTGACGGCAAGGGCCCTGTTTTTGCAATTATTCAGCAACAGGTATGCCCTGCAAAGGGCAATGCTCTGGCTGTGTGTGACGGCGGCAGCCGCCATGATTTATTCCATGGCAAGGCTGTATATGATTGAGGTCAGCCCCTCCTGGAACCAGGCGTCAACGCTGGTTCTTTTCCTTTCCGGAAGCCTGCTGCTGGGAATCCCTTTGTTTCTGACGCTGCTTCTGGCCGGTCATGTGGTTTATCCCGACAAACACGGGGTGACCGGTTTTTCGCGGCTGCTGGCATCGGTGGTGCTTATTTCCTTCCTGGCAAGGATTCCCTTTGGTCTGCAGACAGGTATGCCTGCCGTCGACTCCGGATTTCCCCCAACCGGCACTCCGGTCATTGCCGGATTGCTGTATTACATCCTTCTGTCAACCGGCACGGTCCTTCTGATGATTTGGGCATTCGCACGGCTGAATATGGATGAAAAATGGCTGAAATTATTTGTCTGGGCATCCTTTTTCCTCCTTCTGCTGGGAGAGGTGGCAGGAAAGTATATTTTTTACTCGGGGTATTACAGGATAGGTGTTTAGTAGGAGCCAGAGAGCGGCGAAACGTTGTCATTGACCGGAAGAGCGGGGAATGACCTGCCTGTATCTCAGGCGGAAGCCGAAATTATGACTGAGTTCTTCAATGATGATCTCATTTTCGGTACCGGGGACGGGAATGACCTGTCCGTCGGCGTATGTGGTTTTTTCAGGGTAATCTTTTTCGTGAAAGACTTCCGGTCCGAAAGGAGTGCAAACGATTGTAAAATAGGCATCCGGCCCGTTTTCATCGTCCTGCCAGAAATACCGTGCCCTTTTTCCCTCATATTCCCATATTTCATATTCAAGTTCCCAGGCGTAGGGGTTGATCTTTCCTCCAACCCGGTGATTCCCCTCATAATATACGTAATAAACTCCGGGATCTACCCTGTAAAACCAGTCCCAGTAAAAAACCTCTGGCATGAAAGGATTATCCATTTCAATATATTCCGGTTGCACCACCGTCCACGAAACAGCCACAAAGGCCAGCCCCGGAAACGGGTCATCACCCTTCTCGCAGGAGAATAGCAGGGATAAAGGGATAAGCAGAAGGAACGAAAGCCGGGCGTAATTGATTCTGGTTGCCGGGAGGCATGCGGGGCCGGATATTTTTGCTTTCATGGCTTACGGGATTGTTCAAAATTATCATGACAATTTATATGCCAGAAACTCCCGGGACCACCTGTTTATAAACATTCCGGGCAGATTTAAGCTGCCGGGCCGGTTGTATGCTTTTCTCTTAGTTTTTCCGGCAGCAATTCGGGAAACCACTCATTGCCCATTGATTTCCAGGTCCTCAGGAACATCCAGCCAATGAATATGCCCAGCAGGGCCCCGAAAATGCTGTCGCCGGGATAATGGACACCGATATAAATACGGCTGTAGGAAAAAATAGCTGCCCATGCGTAGATGACCCATGTAAACCATCTCAGTCCTATTATGCGGGAAGAAAAGTATGCCAGCGCAAATGAGGTGGTGGCATGCCCGGAGACAAAACCATAAAGCCCGCCCCGCCTCCTTGGCAGATGGATTATCTCGGACAGACCGGTCTCGTGACTGGGACGCAGCCGCTGGAAAACTTCCTTGAAAAGATGAACAGACACCTGGTCGGCAACTGCGACCACCATCGCTATGAATATCGCCGAAAGCAACAGCCACGGCCAGTTGCTGCCTTCCAGCAGGAGCCGGAACCCTTCTCCTCCCCGGAAGCCGGCATCGATGCCGGCGTTGAGATAGCGCCGGGTGAGGAGGCCAAGGATGATTGCATACAGAAATACCCAGGAATATTTTTCAGTGACCCATAGGAATATCGCGTCAAAGAAGTCATTGTTAAGACTGTTGAGAAAAATGAAAAGGTCGGTATCGATCTGTTTTAGGGTTTCGATCATTTTTCGCAGGCAATTGATTCAGGTATTAAGTATTTCCCAGAGCCTGTCCTTGAGGGCCGCTATTCCTTCGCCCGAAACCGATGAGATGAAGAGTCTGGGGATGCCGGGCAGGGAATTTTCGGCCTCCTGTGAAAGTTCCCGTTTCAGCTCCTCATCCAGCAGATCCGATTTTGTAATGGCAATCATCCTTTTCTTGTCCAGCAGCTCGGGATTGTACTTCCTTAATTCCTCCAGCAATATATCGTATTCCTCCCTCAGATTCCGGCTGTCGGCCGGAACCATGAAAAGCAGCATTGCATTTCGTTCTATGTGCCTCAGAAACCTCAGTCCGAGACCCCGCCCCTCATGGGCTCCTTCTATGATTCCCGGGATATCTGCCATGGCAAATGACCGGTTATCCCTGTAGGCTACAATGCCCAGGTTCGGCACGAGGGTTGTAAAAGGATAGTTGGCTATTTTTGGTTTTGCCGCAGAAACAACCGATAGCAGGGTTGACTTGCCCGCATTGGGAAATCCCACCAGTCCGACGTCGGCAAGGATTTTAAGCTCCAGGATGAACCACCCCTCTGTAGCGTCTTCTCCGGGCTGCGCAAAGCGGGGAGTCTGCATCGTTGAGGATTTAAAATTCTGGTTTCCCAGTCCGCCGCGACCTCCCGGAGCAATCACCTTTTATTCCCCGGGACTGGTTATCTCAAAAATGACTTCGCCTGACACGGGATCTTTGGCCACCGTCCCCAGGGGAACCTCAACGATGTTGTCTTTGCCGCCGGCACCGGTCTTGTTGGCCGATGATCCCGGCTGCCCGTCTTCCGCAAAAACATGTCTCCGGTATTTCAAGTGGATAAGCGTCCACAATTGCGCATTCCCCCTGATGATCACATCCCCTCCTTTGCCGCCGTCGCCGCCGTCGGGCCCGCCTTTTTGGGTGAATTTATCCCTGTGGAAATGGACAGAACCGGCCCCCCCCTTACCGGAGCGGCAAAAGACCTTGACGTAATCAACAAAATTTGATTCTGCCATTGTTAAATTTTTTTATCCTGTTGGAAGTCCCCGGACGGGACCCGTAAAAAAGCAAAAAACCGGTCCGGTTCCCCGGAACTAAACGGAAGCCGGAACGGGATATTTTAATTTTTATCATGAAGATTTTTTGACCTCGTCAATGATGCTGCTGATTCGGCCGAATATTTCCTCAATCGTGCCGGTGCCATCGACGGACCTGTGCCTGCCTGTTTTAGCGTAATACCCGGCCACACTGGAGGTAACTTCGTTATAGACTTTTATCCGGTTTTGTATGACCTCGATATTGTCATCCTTGCGGCCTTCGAGCTCAGCCCTCTTGAGCAGCCGGTCTATCAGCTCCTGCTCTTCGACTTCTAGAGAAATCATGGCAGAAATCGGGGTGTTCCTTTCCCCGAGTATATCGTCAAGCGCTTCAGCCTGTTCAATGGTGCGGGGAAATCCGTCGAAAATGAAGCCCTCGCTTCCGGCCTCGCTGTCGATCTTGTTCCTAACCATCCCGATCACTATGTCGTCCGGAACCAGCTCGCCTTTTTCGATCAGATTTTTTGCTTCGATGCCGAGGGGGGTCTTATTGGCCATTTCTGCACGAAGTATGTCGCCGGTTGACAGGTGCGTCAGATTATACCTGTCGATTATCAGTTTTGACTGTGTCCCCTTGCCTGCCCCGGGAGGCCCGAATATTACAATGTTTAGCATGTTGGAAAATTTAATTTGTTAGAAAATATAATTAGTGTAATTAAGATGCAAATATAAACCATATGCCCGAATGCCGGAAACTCCGGAAACGATGCGCCTGCCCGAATGCCGGAAAC
>SKQJ01000012.1 GCA_007119075.1 Bacteroidales bacterium
AAGGGAATTATTTTTTATCGTTTCTTCCGGTGCGCCGTTTTTGAAAATATCGGTATATCTGAAGTGATTTTCGGCCTGATGGGAAAACAGGAAAAGCTGGTATTGTATATTGGGATTACCCGCTTTCGCGGAAAAAGACAGATGTCTGTTGTCGTAGGTGCCAAGTTCCGACTGCAGCCTGAACCGGAGGAGGTTCCCCCAGTCAGCCCTGTTTTCCATAAGCACCGTTCCCCCGGAATTGCCGCTGCCGGCAATGCTGCCGGCGGCGCCGTGAACTACCAGGATGTTATCGGCGGCTGCCACCGGTACTGTGGAAAAATCCATGGTGCCCAGAGTCAGCGAGTTGATAATGAACCCGTTCCAGTTGACGGAAGTCTGATATGAGTTGTGGCCCCTGAAGAAAACCGACGACATGGCTCCTGCGCTGCCTGACGCATTTACATAGGCAGGGGTGAATACCGACAGTATATCTCCCAGGTTCGAACCATCATAGACCTCCCTTATCAGGGAGTCGGGTATGCTGGTCTTTTTTTCCTGGTTATAGAAGGATATCCTGTTTTTTTCGATTACCACTTCCGGAATGGAATGAAGCCGGATGCTGTCAATGGCATCCGGGTGATCTGATCCGGCAAAAAGCAGCATTGCGGACAGCCCGAGACAGCAAAAAAGGATGAAGGTTTTCAAAAAGATAATTTATGTTTAAACCCGAACAAAACGGATCTGGCAGGTCTTCTGACTTACTCCTTTTTTTAAACGCCTTCCCGTCGGCATGCGACAGTGGCAGGATGTTTAAAAAAATCAATGCGGAGATCACAGCAGCGGGTACTGTCCAGGTTTTGCACCTGGTTCCCTTTTCATTCCGTTTGCAGGAAGTTGCAAACAGAAACCAATCCGAACGCAAATATACCATTTATTTTAAAACAGTGTTGCCTTCCGGCCGGATCAACAATTATAAACTTATCAACAGTGAAAGGCCGTGTGTTGAATTTTTATAATTTTACAGTCGATGGACAAGTCAACTGCCAAAGAAAGGATACTCAAGCTGCGGGAGGAGCTTCACGAGCACAACCACCGCTATTATGTCATGGCCGATCCCGTGATTAGTGATAAAGAGTATGACCGGATGATGCAGGAACTCATCCGGATCGAGAGCGAATACCCTGAATTTTACGATCCATCTTCGCCCTCTCAGCGTGTCGGAAGCGATATCAGCAGGGAATTCAGCCAGTCAAGCCACAAATATCCGATGCTTTCCCTTGAGAACACCTATTCCAGGGAAGAAGTTGCCGCGTTTGATAAAAGGATCAGAAAAACTGTCTCCTCCGGCTTTGAATATGTATGCGAACTAAAGTTCGACGGCGTGGCCGTCAGCCTGATCTATGAGGGAGGGATGCTGCACAGGGCCGTTACCAGGGGAGACGGAGAACGGGGAGACGATGTCACCGCGAATGTGAAGACCATACGCAGCGTGCCTCTTAAGCTCAGAGGCGGTGATTACCCGCAGGAATTCGAGATCAGGGGCGAGGTGCTGCTTCCGCGGGAAGGTTTTGAAAAACTCAACCGGGAAAGAAAGGAGCGGAGCGAGAGCCTTTTTGCAAACCCCCGCAATGCCGCTGCAGGAACCCTGAAGATACAGAATTCTTCAACTGTTGCCGGCCGGCCGCTCGAATGTATTGTTTACCGGGTTCTGGGAGAAGTGCTGCCATATGATTCCCATTATGAAAACCTTATGAAAGCGGGTGAATGGGGATTCAGGATCTCCGAACAAACCCGCAAATGCAGTACGCTGCAGGAGGTTTTTGATTTTATTGATCACTGGGATCTGTACAGGGCTGAATTGCCTTATGAAACTGACGGCGTGGTCATCAAACTGAATGATTTCAGCCTTCACAGGCAGCTGGGCTATACCGCAAAAACACCCCGCTGGGCAATTGCATACAAGTATTCGGCCGAAAGGGCCGCCACCCGCATCAATTCGGTCGGATTCCAGGTAGGGCGCACGGGAGCCATAACCCCTGTGGCCAATCTCGAACCTGTGCTTCTTGCCGGTACTACCGTCAGGCGGGCATCCCTTCATAATGAAGATCAGATGAAGATTCTGGATATTCATGCCGGCGATACGGTTTTTGTTGAAAAGGGCGGTGACATCATACCAAAGATAGTGGGAGTCGACGGCGACCGCCGGGATCCCCGGAGCACGCCCCTGGAATATATAGACAAGTGCCCTGCCTGTGCCACACCCCTGGAAAAAATTGAGGGCGAAGCCAAACATTACTGTCCTGCCATTGACACCTGTGAGCCCCAGATACTCGGCAGGATAGAGCATTTTGTGAGCCGTCGGGCAATGAATATAAACATGGCCGGAGCAACGGTTCGCCGCCTTTTCTACAGGCAGCTCGTAAGGGATGCCGGCGACCTTTATTACCTGAATGCGGATGATATTGCCGGGCTTGAAGGATTCGCGAAAAAATCGTCCGAAAAACTTATCCGGAGCATTGAAGACTCTAAAAACCTTCCCTGGCACAGACTGCTTTACGCCCTGGGCATCCGGTTCGTTGGTGAGACCGTGGCCCGGAAACTGGCTGCCGCTTTTCCTTCGGCTGACAAGCTCATAAATGCAGAATGGGAAGAACTTGTGGCGGTCAACGAGGTTGGCGGGAAGATCGCATCTGGCATTAAAAACCATTTTTCCCGGCAGCCGAATCTGGCAATAATAGAAAAACTGAAAAATGCCGGGGTCAGTTTGCAAGCCCGGGAGAGTGAGGAGACGGATGCGGACAATATACTGGAAGGCAGGAAATTTGTCATATCCGGAACTTTTGAGCGCTTTTCCAGGGATCAGTTGAAAACCCTTATCGGACAGCACGGCGGCGTCAATGTTTCCGCCATATCATCAAATGTGGATTTCCTGGTGGCGGGCGACGGGGCGGGCCCCTCCAAACTCAAAAAAGCCCGTGAGCTGAATATACCGGTTATATCTGAAAATGATTTTTCAGAAATGATAAATCATTAGTTTGTGTTTTTTCTGTTCCAAAGCCTTATATTTTTGCTAATATTGCATTTTAATTACCCACTAAGTACTCTGAATTGTGGCATTTTTGCGTCGTATAAGAAAAAAAGCAGGCAGGTTCATTCTTAAGCATAAAATAGACAACCATTCCAGAAACAGGGAATTCGTGAACCTGGATGCCGCACAGACCGTTGGAATTCTTTTTCATCACATTGATACGGAGAACTTCGGGGTTATAAAGAACTTTGTGAGGAAACTTGAAGGAGAAGGCAAAAAAGTCAGTGCAGTCGGCTATATCGAGAAGAAGGAGGTCCCAAATTTTTATCTGGTACGAAAAGGCTTCGATTTTATCTGCCTTGAGGACCTGAACTGGTATTGCAGCCCCCAGACCTCATGGATGCACGATTTTCTGGAAAAGGAGTTCGATGTGATGATCAACCTCAGCATAGACAAATTTTTCCCGGTGGAATACATTTACGCCCTTTCCAGGGCAAAATTCAAAGCGGGCAAGCAGCTGGCCAACTGGGAGTATGATGATCTTACGGTCGATATAAAGGAAAGCCGGGATATACAGCATCTGATAAACCAGATAAGCCACTATTTAAGAGAAATAAACAAAAAGCAATAAAACTACAGCTATGAGATTATTCCAGGGTACGGGCGTGGCAATTGTCACTCCATTCAGAGATGATGACAGCGTTGACTTCCCTTCAATGCGGAAAGTGATCGAGCACCTGATAGAAGGAAAGGTCGAATACATAGTTGCACTCGGTACCACCGGAGAATCGGTAACTCTGAATGCAGATGAAAAGATAGCAGTTATAAATTTTGTGACCGAAACGGTTAACGGCCGGGTGCCCGTGGTAATGGGAGCAGGGGGAAACAATACCTCCGAAGTGGTCAGGGTCCTGGAAAAGATATGCGATGACAGCCTTTCGCTCGACGGAATACTTTCAGTCTCACCCTACTATAATAAACCGAGTCAGGAGGGCATTTACCAGCATTACAGGAAGATAGCCGCCTGCTGCAATCTTCCCATCATAATTTATAATGTCCCCGGCCGCACAGGCAGCAATATTTCTGCCGCAACCACCGTCCGGCTTGCCGAAAACTTCAAAAATATCGTTGCCATCAAGGAGGCATCCGGCGATCTCAACCAGGTAAATCATATCATTAAGGATAAGCCCCGCGATTTCATGGTGCTATCGGGCGATGACCAGCTGACGCTTCCCCTGATTGCCCTCGGTGCATCAGGCGTGATATCCGTTTCGGCCAACGCCTTCCCCCTGGAATTTTCCGAAATGGTCCGCCTTGCACTTAAGGGTAAATTTAAAAAAGCCCGTGAAATACAAAACGCCCTGCTCAATATTATGGATGCCCATTTTGCTGAAGGCAATCCTGCCGGAGTAAAGGCCAGCCTGTCAATCAAAAAAGTGATAGAAAACAATCTTCGCCTGCCGCTTTGTCCTCTGTCCGGCCCGATGTTCGGCAAACTCCAGAAACTGATCAGGGAATTTGATTCAATAAAGGCGGATCTGCCTTTATCAGATTGAAAACAGCTTGACGGGAGATTTCCCTTTTACCGGCCCTCGACACACAGACTTCGTACAACTTATCTTTCAAAGGCACCTTAGTGCCAGATTTCCTTTTTAGCCGGCACTGGTCGAGCATAAGAAGAGGAAATGTTTTTGGCCCGCCGGGCTCCCATAGGCCGCTTCTGCCATTAAAAAAAGCCATCTCGTTATGAGACAGCCTCTTTTTATCTGGTTTTGCCTGATGTACTAGTCGATTACTTCAACATTTACGGCATTCAAGCCTTTTTTGCCATGTTCAACATCGAATTTAACCTTGTCGTTTTCATGAATTTCATGAATAAGTCCACTTTGGTGAACAAAAATATCCTCATTCGAATCGTCGGGCTTGATAAATCCAAAACCCTTTGAGTTGTTAAAAAATTTCACTGTCCCTGTTTTCATAATTGTTTTTTGTTTATTACTGGTTTATTTGTTTTTATCGTTGCCCTTTATATCAGTTTTTGTGCCTGTATGTTATTTTGAAATTCCGGGTAACCATATAAGTTAATTAGATGTAATTGCTTTTCCGATTCCTCCGGCTCTGGCGGTACTTCCAGCCATATGGATATATCTGCCCATATTCATGGATTGATTCCGACAATTATTATTATTATTCAACTTGGATTAGTGGTGGCAGGAGGTAGTCTTCAAAGGAAAATTATACTTAGGAGGATCTTGCTATATAGATATATTTTATGCTAAACGGTTGTAAAGATACTCATAATTTTATAATTACAAATTTATTCAAAAATTAATTTACCTTAAGCGGCCCCTTCGTCCCACAAAATATACCCTTCATCCCATAACAATTGGATTTTATGTAAAATATTTGTTTTCCGGCGTAAAAAGGACATAACTTGTCTTGTTTTCTCTCTCACTCTCTCACTCTCTCACTCTCTCACTCTCTCACTTTCTTAATACTATTATCATGCCAACTGCTGATATTGAATTAAAAACCCGTCACCGGTACTCCCGGCTTTCTTTACTATTGCCAGACTAAATCCTGGATGGTTGCAAAACCCGCCTGGTCCTTTTTATTAACTATTCCGGATATTCATTCAATCACCCACCCGTTATGAAAACAATAAAATACCATATTCCGGTTTTAACCTGCCTTTTGCTGTGTGGTGCGCTTAATGCACAGGTTGCCATTGATCCGGTCAAAAATGTCTACAAAAT
>SKQJ01000186.1 GCA_007119075.1 Bacteroidales bacterium
CTGTATGAGCTTACGCTGACATCGCGGGAATGCCTGCTCAGATCATTCCTGGCAAGATCGACAAGCATGGCGTGCTCGGAATTTTCTTTAGGGTCGCCGAGCAGGGCATTGGAAAGCATCTCATCATTAAGCCGGTTGCCCGACCGTGGAATGGTGCCTGCTATGGGATTTATGGTTGCAACACCATCTTCTATTTTCAGCTGGGCCTCGGGCGAGGAGCCGAAAAGCTTGTATTCCAGGAAATCATAATAAAACAGGTAGGGAGAGGGATTGACCGAGCGAAGCGCCCTGTAAACAGAAAATTCGTCTCCCTGGAAAGGTTGCTCGAATTTCCGGGAAAGGACTATCTGGAAAACATCACCCCTTGCACAGTGTTTTTTTCCCTTTTCAACCATTTCAAGGAAAGTCCCGTCATCAATGCCCGGAATCTCTTCGCCGGTTGCACTGAAAGGGAACGTGGTGGTATTTTTGTTGGCAAGCAGGGAAATGATCCTCCTGGTGTGAATGGTGCCGCTGTCACCGTCCAGTTCACATATAGTCATCGTGTTGCTGAAGTGGTTGATGGCAATTACGACCGAATAAAGGTCATAGCGGAGAAAGGGGACCGGAGAATGTTTATCGTGGTTCCTGATGTTGACATTGTCGAAGAAATTCACCGCCTCGTAAGAGGTAAAGCCAAAAAGCCCGGGAAAAATCTTCTCTTCGGGCGGGTTGTTTATATTAACTGAAGCGGCAAACTGATCGGGCAGATCCATGATGTCGCTGTTTTGCAGGACAGGTTTTTCAATGGCCCGCACACCGGGACTGTAAAACCGGATCGTCCGGTTTTTCACCTGGATACCTGCTACGGGGTTGAGGCAGATATACGACCAGGCGTCTTCCCTGGAGCTGAAATCGGTGCATTCCAGGAGCAGGCTCTGGGGGTATGAATCCCTCAGCCGCAGGTAAAGCCCTACCGGCGTCAGGGTATCGGCAGCGAGATGCCTTACAGAGCAGTTTAAATTCAGATTTTCCATTATATCAGGTATTTTGAAAGACCGGTTTAATCAAAAAAACGAAAAAAGCCCGCTATGTTAAGCGGGCTTTCGTATCTGATAATTTAATTGATATATACCTAAATTAACAATAACTGTGCTTAACATAGCCCCGAACGATGCCATGCCACCACCATGCGTTATTGTTTATGATACTTTTTATCTTCACTGGAGTATATTTTTCAGGTAGTAAAAATACAAAAAGTTTTTAAAAAGAATGACATCCCCCAAAAAAAATAAATACAAATATCAAGATATGAAAAAAAATCATTATACTTGCACTAATAAACACGATTGACAATTATTATGAGAAAAGTTCATTCGTATTGGGGTTTTAGTTTTTTTACTTTTATTTTTAAATAGAAGGGGCCCTGTCATGCAATGAACCGATCATACCGGAAATAGATAAAAGGCCCCTTCAGGGGCCTTTTTTTATACCGTCTAATCTAACAGATATTATATGGATAACCTGAAACCGGAGGATAAGCTGAAAATAACCATTATCGGAACAGGCCTTATGGGATGCTCCATGGCCGGGGGCTTACGGGCTGCGGCCGCAGAAATTACCGGAGTAGATACCAATTCCGCCCATTTGCAGCAGGCGCTTTCCAGGGGACTGATTGACAGGTGCACCTCGCTGGAGAACTCGCTGGCCGATGCCTCTCTGGTCCTGATCACGGTTCCCGTCGACGCCGCCATCGCCCTGCTTCCGGGCATCCTGGACCGCACCGGCGACCATACGGTTGTGATTGATGCCGGTTCGGTAAAAGAAGCCGTTTGCCGCTGCGTAGAGAATCATCCCGGCAGGGAACGGTTCGTGGCCGCCCATCCCATGGCGGGACTGGCGGTCTCAGGTCCTGATGCTTCCGATGCCCGCCTGTTCAAAAACAGGAATGTTATCGTCTGCGAGCATGAAAGATCGTCGCCCCGGGCAATGGATACCGCCTCTGAGATCTTCGGACTGCTCGGCATGCATATGATCTTTATGAGCCCGGCCGATCATGATGCCCGTGTTGCCTTGATTTCTCATCTCCCCCAGGTAGTTGCATACTGCATGTCGGCACTGGCCGCAGCCGGGGAATCTGAGGACATGAAGGCACTGACGGCCATCGCTTCCACCGGATTTGAATCATCCACCCGTCTTGCCTCGAGCTCGGCCGGGATGTGGATCCCCATTTTCAGGCATAACCGTGAAAAACTGACTTCCGGCCTGGATGAAATGATCGCTTTGCTGACCGATACGAGGGATATGATAAGTGAAGGCAGGTGGAAGCCGCTCACCGGTCTTATCGAAAAGGCAAACAGGGCAAGGGAGGATTTTATGGCCGAATACAAATAAACCGGTCATGCCCTGGATGGAAAACACGAAAAAACCACAAATTCAACAAGATGATGAAGAAAACTAATGGCCCCGCAGACGAAAAGACCGGGAAAACCAACAGGCTCAAACAACATAGGCCCTTGATCATCGCAGGCCCTTGCAGCGCTGAATCACCCGGACAATTGCTCGATACGGCCCGTGAACTGAAGAAAACGGGGAAAGTGGATTATTTCAGGGCCGGCCTGTGGAAACCGCGTACATTGCCCGGTTCATTCGAGGGAATAGGGTCGGAAGGCCTGGAGTGGCTCAAAATGGTAAGGGAGGAGACCGGAATGAAGGTCGCCACCGAAGTCGGCAGCGACAAACATGTTTTCGAAGCGCTGAAGTATGAGGTAGACCTTCTGTGGATAGGCGCAAGGACGGTGAGCAACCCGTTCATTGTACAGGAAATTGCTGAAGCCCTGCGTGGAGTGGACATTCCCGTGCTGGTCAAGAATCCCCTTAATCCCGATCTGGAGCTCTGGTTTGGTGCAATCAACAGGTTCATCAAAGCTGGTATAAAAGAAGTGGGAGCAATACACCGCGGTTTTTCAGTCTGGGGCAAATCAATTTACCGTAATCACCCCATATGGGAAATTCCCCGCGCCCTGAAAAAAAGAATGCCGGGAATGGTGGTCGTCTGCGATCCAAGCCATATTGCCGGAAAACGCAGCCTTGTTCCGCTGATCGCCGGCAGGTCGATTGAGGAGGGACTCGACGGACTGATGATCGAGGTGCATCCGGTGCCCGAACAGGCTATGAGCGATGCGGCCCAGCAGCTGCGGCCGCAGGCTTTCGACCGACTTATGAAGGACCTGGATATAAAATCGCCGGTTAACAGGGAGGGGAGCGAATCGAGGATCGACGAGCTGAATTCTGAGATCGACATGGTCGACGATTTGCTTGTGCGCACCATTGCAAGCAGGATGGAACTGTCAAGACAGATCGAAAAGATCGGCGATCCCCGGTATGTGATGACACAGAAGCCCATCCAGATGCAAAAAACTTTTGCCAGGCTGCACGGCCTGGCAATAGAGGAAGGGCTGAGGCCCGAATTCATTAAAAGGCTATTCGACGAAATATCCAGGGAAGCTCTCCTGCTGGAAACTTCTCTGCGGGAGTAAGGCTCCTGCCGGAAGCTTCTCTGCGGGAGCAGGGCTCTTCTGCCGGAAGCTTCTCTGAGGAAGCAAAGCTCTCCGGCCGGAAACTTCTCTGAGGAAGCAAAGCTCTCCGGCCGGAAACTTCTCTGCCGGAGTAATTGGTAAATTAAAATTTCAGTTTAACTTTAAACTTTGAAACAGCGCTGCCCGTTAACCGGAGGCATGCATCCAGTAAAACAGATGCTCTGACCGACCGGGCACGGGAAGACCAAAAGTTATAATCAGTGCTTAAGGCATTCCGATATGCAGACACTCTGTAGCTGGGGCCGGAAGAAGCATCCGCTCCTCATTGGCAGGGAGGTTGAGAAACCGGTAGCAGCAGAGGCATGTTTTGACGGAGCCCGGCCGATAAGTTTTTGTTTTAATGGAAAAGATACAGGTAAATCTTAAAAACCGCCAGTCCACCATCATCGTGGGAGAGTGTCTGAACAACCTTGAAAAATACATTCGCGGACGCAAATGCTTTATCATCACAGACAGCAACGTCAACCGTCTTTACAGGGATCGTTTCCCCAGTTGCCCGGTCTATGTAGTAAAGCCCGGCGAAAAAAGCAAGGATCTGAAAGTCTCCGCCGGCATTTGCCGCTGGCTTCTTGAAAACGGGGCCGACCGGGGCTCCTTCATCACGGGCATCGGAGGGGGCGTCGTATGCGACCTTGCCGGTTTTGTAGCGGCAACTTTCATGCGGGGACTGAGCTTCGGTTTCGTCGCCACGACGCTGCTGGCACAGGTAGATGCAGCCATCGGGGGCAAGAACGGGGTGAACCTTGACGGATACAAGAACATTATCGGGACTTTCAGCCAGCCTGAATTTGTGATATGCGACGTGGACCTTCTGATCAGTCTCCCGGAAAAGGAATACGTCAACGGCATGGCCGAAGTTATCAAGCATGCCCTGATTCGTGACAAACACCAGTTCGATCACCTTGAAGGATACAACATTCCTATTCTTGCCAGGGACCGCAATGAGATGGAGCTCATTGTAGGCCATTCGGCAAGGATCAAGGCCGCAATTGTCGGGGATGATGAGCTGGAACACGGGGAGAGAAGAAAGCTCAATCTCGGACATACCTGGGGTCATGCCGTTGAGAAAGTAACATCCCTGCCTCACGGGGAAGCGGTTTCGATCGGACTTGCTTTTTCTGCACAGCTTTCGGTTAATAAGGGACTCCTGAAGGAAGAGGAAAGAGACAGGATACTTGATTTATTGTCAAGCTATGATCTTCCCGTTAAAAACGATGCAGATCCCTCAGCTGTTTTCAGTGCAATGGTGATGGACAAAAAGAAGGAAGGCGGAGCAATCCATTTCATACTTATGGATGGAATAGGCAGCGTGGTGGTGGAGCAGACAGATGTCGACGAACTTAGAAATTTCGCGCTATATGGAAACTGAGACTAAAATTTGCGTAAGCATAGGGAAAGTGCCCTTTGATGCGATTACCGGCATACTTAACCGGGTTGAAATGGCCGAGATCAGGCTTGATCTGGCGCTGCTGGAAGAAGAGCAGATAAAGGCGGTGTTTTCTGCCCATGACAAGCTGATAGCCACCTGCAGGGAGGGCGAATACAATGATTTGGAAAGGGCCAGGCTACTTGAAATTGCCGTGTTGCACGGTGCGGCGTGGATTGATGTGGAGGCAGATGCCAGTCCGCAGTTCAGGGAAAGAATGATCAAGCTTGCCAGCTCATCCGGCACGGCACTTATCCTTTCCAGGCATTATTATACTCATACCCCCGGCCAGGAGGAACTGACCGGCGCCGTGGATGAGATGCTTGGCGACGGAGCCGATATAGCAAAAATTGCCGCGCAGGTCAATGAACCCTCTGACGCGGCCAGGCTTTTAAGCCTGTATACCGTTCCCGGGAAAATTGTTTCGATCGGCATGGGGCCGCTGGGCGTAATTACCCGCATTGCTGCGCCTTTTCTGGGCGCGCCATTCACCTTTGCCTCTGCCGGGGATGATCTGTCTACCGCCGGTGGACAAATTGAGTATGCCGGGATGACGGCCCTTATTGAAAAAATATCGTCCTATGGATGACAGCCGTAAGTACTTCGCGGTTTTCGGCAATCCTATCCTTCACAGCCGCAGTCCCCAGCTCTACAACGGACTTTTTCCCAGTGACGGGGTCAATGCCCGCTATACCCGCATCCACACTGGTTCGGGCAAATCGGTCTGCGAGATTATCCGCATGGCAGGGTTGTC
>SKQJ01000443.1 GCA_007119075.1 Bacteroidales bacterium
GTCGGGATATTCCGGAAATTCATCGGGGCATTCCGGAAATCCGACGGGATTTTCCGTGGCAGAAAGCATATCCTTTCCTTCCGTACGGGAAGCCTTTTATTTTTAAACCGCCACATATCATTTATCATTTAATTTTCGTTATTTTTGTGGTGTGACCGGAGGCATCACATTGATCGACATTCCTTTAAGCACCGCCGGTTCCCGGGAACCTCAAATTTGACGGCCTGAACACCTGATCATAGCAAAAACCCTGATCATCGGGTAATTTTTGATCGCGGGGCAGCAGCATGTTCAAAAAGCAGCCTTGAAACGGGCACAACATATGTTTAACCAAAAAAAACAGGCAAATTGATTACTTCCGAAAATATCAGCAATCCCTTTCTGAGGTTTATTTTTCGCTCCTTTTCGTTCCTGTCATTCCTGGTGATAATGGGGGTGGTGATACAGCTTTTCAGCTTCTTTACGAAAACCGAGACCAGCCAACAGGAAAATGAGGGTTTTGATAATTACGCAATCTTTGCTCTTGAGATCCCCCAAAATCTTGAATTCGCAGGAGAACCGGTTCCCCTTGACAACTTCGATGTGTGGGAAAGCTTTGACAGGGAACTGCTGGTCAATACCTACTGGCAGTCTCAGACACTGCTGTTCATCAAGCGCGCAGCCCGTTTTTTCCCGGTAGTCGAACCTATCCTGGAAGAGTATGGGGTGCCGGATGATTTTAAATACCTGGCTCTTGCCGAAAGCGGATTTACCAATGCCGTATCGCCTGCCGGAGCCGTAGGAGTATGGCAATTCCTCGCCGGAACGGCAAGGGATTACGGACTGGAAGTCAATGAGGAGGTGGATGAAAGATACCATCTTGAAAAATCAACTGTGGCAGCATGCCGGTTCCTCATCGAATCATATACCAGATACGGGAACTGGACGATGGCGGCAGCCAGCTACAATGCCGGCCGCAGGGGAATGGACAGGCAGATAGGGATCCAGAAGGAGACCGATTACTACGACCTCCTTCTGAATGAAGAGACCCAGAGGTATGTATTCAGGATCCTTGCCATTAAAACCATTCTGGAAGATCCTTCCGCCTACGGTTTCCATGTAAACGATTCACAGCTTTACCCTCATATAGATTATTTTGAAATCCCGGTTGATTCGGGCGTGCCCGATTTTGCTGATTTTGCGCAGGAATTCAATACAAACTACAAGATGCTTAAATACCTTAATCCCTGGTTGCGCAGGCCTCATCTGACTAACCTTTCAGGAAAAACCTATTATATCAGGATGCCGGCAGAAGGCGCCCGGGCCAGGGCGCGCTATTTTGAAGACATTCCTGCCGGTATGGTTTACAGGGATTAAATCAAAACAATCATTCCATAAATTGGGAAAACCTGAAATACATACCAGGGCATCCGGCTGCATTGAAGTTCTTGGGGCCAGAGTGCATAACCTGAAAAATATTGACGTCAGCATACCAAGGAACAGTCTCGTGGTGCTTACCGGCCTGAGCGGCAGCGGGAAATCCTCGCTTGCCTTCGACACAATATATGCCGAAGGGCAACGACGCTACCTGGAAACCATGTCGGCTTATGCCAGGCAATTCCTGGGCAGCATGGAAAGGCCCGATGTGGACAATATTACCGGGCTGAGCCCGGTAATAGCCATAGAACAGAAAACCGGCAGCAAAAACCCGCGTTCAACCGTAGGCACCATTACGGAAATATATGATTTTCTGCGGCTTCTTTACGCCAGGGCTTCTATTGCCTATTCTCAGGCAACCGGAGAAGAAATGGTCCGGTATACCGACGAGCAGATCATCAACCTGATCATTGAAAGATACCATAATAAAAAGATCATCATCCTGGCTCCCGTAGTCAAGGGCAGAAAGGGACATTACAAGGAGCTTTTCGAACAGATACTCAGAAAGGGATTTTTGCATGCCCGCGTAAACGGGGAGATCCGGGAGCTGCGTCCGGGATTCCGCCTTGACAGGTACAAAACACATAGCATTGAAATAGTCATAGACAAGCTGCACGTAACACCGGACGACAGGAAAAGACTGGGCAACAGCATTCAAACGGCCATGAGCCACGGGAAGAGCACTTTGCTGATCCTTGACACGGCAGACGACGAGCTGAAATATTTCAGCAAGCAGCTCATGTGCCCCACCTCCGGAATATCCTACAATGAACCGGCACCTCACAGCTTTTCATTCAATTCGCCCAGGGGCGCCTGCAAAAAATGCAACGGACTCGGTGCCATAAGCGAAATGGACATATCCAAAATAATCCCAAATCCGGATACTTCTATCAAAAAGGGAGGAATAGAGCCTCTCGGACCTTACAGGAAATCCTTGATTTTCTGGCAACTGGAAGCAATAGCGGCCAAATATGGCTTCAACCTCGGCACGCCTCTCAGGGATATTCCCGAGGCTGCAATGAACACGATACTCTACGGTTCGGAAGAGTCCTTCAAATTGCTCAATTCTCCCCTTGGCTCAGCATCCAATTACTTCATGAGCTTCGGGGGCGTGCTGGACTATATTTCCAATATGGGAAATAACGGGTACAGCCGGAAAGGCGAAAAATGGGCGGGCCAGTATCAGAAAAAAATAAAATGCCCGGCTTGCAAGGGGGCAAGGCTGCAGGAAGAGGCTCTGCATTTCATGATAAACGGGAAAAACATTGTCCAGCTGGCAGGCATGGACCTGGGACTGCTGGCAAAATGGTTTGAAAACCTGGAAAGCAGGCTTTCAGCCAGGCAGAGGAAAATCGCAACTGAAATAATTAAGGAGATCCGGACAAGGCTTGGTTTTCTGCTCAGCGTGGGACTGGATTACCTGTCGCTCGACAGGAATGCCTCAAGCCTGTCGGGCGGAGAAAGCCAGCGAATAAGACTCGCGACCCAGATCGGCTCCCAGCTTGTAAATGTGCTTTATATTCTGGATGAGCCCAGCATAGGACTCCATCAGAAAGACAACCTGAAGCTTATCGATTCTTTAAAACATTTGCGCGACAAGGGCAATTCCATCATCGTTGTGGAACATGACAGGGATATGATACTGGCGGCCGATTACGTGATCGACATGGGGCCCCGGGCCGGAAGGAAGGGAGGCGAAATATCTGCCCACGGCACTCCGGAAACGATTTGCCGCTCCAGCACCCTCACCGGCCACTACCTGTCAGGAAAAAGAGAGATAAAAATACCCGAAAACCGCCGCAAGGGCAACGGTCAGCTGATAAAAATAAAGGGAGCCACCGGCAATAACCTGAAAAACATCGACGTAGATATTCCCCTTGGCAAATTCATATGCGTTACCGGGGTTTCCGGCAGCGGAAAATCATCGCTGATCAAGGAAACACTGCAACCGGCACTGAGCAGGCACTTTTACAATGCGATGGCGGAGCCGCTGCCTCACAAGGCCATAGAAGGCATTGACAACGTAGACAAGATAATCGAAGTTGACCAGTCCCCCATCGGGCGCACGCCACGATCCAATCCTGCAACCTATACCGGGGTGTTTTCCGACATCAGGAAGCTTTTTGAACAGACGCCCGAATCAAGGATAAGGGCATACAAGGCCGGCCGGTTTTCATTCAACGTAAAGGGCGGAAGATGCGAAACGTGCAAGGGGGCGGGAGCCCAGACCATTGAAATGAACTTTCTGCCCGATGTTTACGTACAATGCAGTGAATGTGGCGGGAAACGGTATAACAGGGAAACCCTGGAAGTGAAATACAAGGGAAAATCAATAAGCGATGTGCTGGATATGACCATCAATCAGGGAGTGGAATTTTTTGAAAAAATACCTGCGATATCCCGGAAGCTCAAGACGCTGCAAAAGGTGGGCATGGGATATGTCAAGCTGGGCCAGTCATCGACTACCCTTTCCGGAGGAGAATCACAGAGAGTCAAGCTTGCCGCCGAGCTTGCCAGGAAAGACACCGGAAACACGCTGTACGTTCTGGATGAGCCAACAACAGGATTGCATTTCGAAGACATAAACGTTTTGCTGAAAGTGTTAAATTCCCTGGCCGATAAAGGAAATACCGTTATCGTGATCGAGCATAACATGGATGTCATAAAAACGGCCGACCATATTATCGATCTGGGCCCCAAGGGAGGAAGGGGCGGCGGAAAGGTGCTCGCGGCCGGCGCCCCCGGAGAGGTAGCCCTGGCTGCCGGAAGCGTCACCGGCAAATTTCTCAATGAAGCTTTAAATTCACAGACAATAAACATTTGTTAACCTCTTAATACCAAAACTTCTTATGACGCCAGATGAAGAAAGGATAAAAAGTGCATTTTCCGAAAAAGACTGGAACGAGATAAAGGCCGTTGATTCATGGACCGTATTCAAAATAGTCGCCGAATTTGTCGAGGGCTTCGAGAAACTGAGCAAGATAGGCCCATGTGTATCAATATTCGGTTCTGCCCGTACTCCTGCCGGTTCGAAATACTTCAATCTGGCCGAGGAAATATCTTTCAAGCTGACCCGGTTCGGCTACGGGATCATTACGGGCGGCGGACCAGGCATAATGGAAGCTGCGAATATGGGAGCAAGGAAAGGAGGCGGCCGCTCGGTCGGACTTAATATCGATCTTCCTCATGAGCAGGGCGCAAACATGTTCATCGATGCCGACAAGCTGATCACCTTCAGCCATTTTTTCGTGCGCAAGGTCATGTTTGTCAAATATGCCCAGGGATTCATCGTGCTTCCCGGCGGATTTGGCACTTTTGACGAATTCTTCGAAGCCATAACGCTCATCCAGACCCAGAAGATAGGCAGATTCCCCATTATTCTTGTAGGCAGGGACTACTGGCATGGTCTGGTAGAATGGATCAAGGATGTCATGATGACCACGGAGAGCAACATCAGCCCCGAAGACATGGATCTGTTTTCGCTGGTGGATACCGCCGACGAGGCCGTGGAAGTGATAAACTCATTTTACTCCAAATACCTGCTCAGTCCCAATTTCTGATATGGCTTGCTGCACTGCGCCAAATAGTCCGCCCGGCCCGGAAGACTGTTCACGGGGTTCAGGCACCGATCAGATCTTCTTAAGCCGTGCCAGCTCCTTTTTGGAGTCACGTTCCTTGATATCGTGACGCTTGTCGTATTCCCTCTTTCCCCTTGCCAGTGCGATTTCAAGCTTAGCGAGCCCCCTCTCATTCACAAACAGCCTCGTGGCAACTATGGTAAAACCTTTTTCCTGCGACTTCTTTTTTAGCTTGTTAAGCTCTCTCCTGTTCAGAAGGAGCTTTCTCTCGCGAGCAGGATCGTGATTATTATAGCTGCCGAATGAATATTCGGCTATATGCATACCCCTCACCCATAATTCATCATCCCTGAAAAAACAGAATGCATCGGCAAGGTTTGCCCTGCCCTGGCGCAGGGACTTTATTTCAGTTCCTCCGAGCACGATCCCGGCTATGAACTTTTCAACAAGCTCATAGTTGAATGAGGCTTTTCTGTTCCTGATATTTATCTTGTTCTGACTACCCTGCATTATATTGTTTTAATTCATTTTTTATAAAGCCTGTAACCGGCAGCTGATGTCCTTAGCTTCCCTTCCGGGGAACCGCGATGCTTTCAAAATATTTCTTCAGCACTTGTCCGGCGGCCTTCTGGCTTGATATCCTGCCCCGGACAACATCCTGCCTGAGTATCTCAAGCTCTTCTGATATCCGGGGATCATTATAAAAACCACCCGTCAGCTGACGCTCGATGCTTTCATGCATCCAGTA
>SKQJ01000270.1 GCA_007119075.1 Bacteroidales bacterium
GGCTCCCGGATCACAGCTTTCTGTAGGCTCGCTCAAAGCGGGAATTTCGGCGGACAGCCTACTGAGAGCCGAATTCCATTAGATAAGCCTTTATGAAGTCGTCGATCTCGCCGTCCAGAACATCGTTTACGTTGGATGTCTCGTAATTTGTCCTCACATCCTTGACAAGCTTATACGGATGAAGGACGTAATTCCTGATCTGAGATCCCCATTCGATTTTCTTCTTTCCGCTCTCGATTTCCGCCTTTGCCTGCCTCTGCTTCTCCAGTTCCAGTTCATAGAGCTGTGATTTAAGGATTTTCATGGCGTTTTCCTTGTTTTTATGCTGAGAGCGGTCCTCCTGGTTTTCAATGACAATGCCGGTAGGCTGATGATGCAGACGGACGGCCGTTTCGACCTTGTTGACATTCTGGCCTCCTGCCCCGCTTGCCCGGTAAGTATCCCAGCTAATATCGGAAGGATTGATTACTATTTCAATGTTTTCATCGACCACGGGCGAAACAAAAACCGATGCAAAACTGGTATGTCGCTTATTTGCTGAGTCATACGGAGAAAGTCTTACCAGGCGGTGAACCCCCGATTCACTTTTAAGATAGCCATATGCGTATTCGCCCGTGAATTCAAGGGTAACGCTTTTAACCCCGGCCTCATCTCCGGCCTGGTAGTCCAGCTGCTTAATGGCGTAGCCGTTTTTTTCTCCCCAGCGCAGATACATCCGCATAAGCATTTCGGCCCAGTCAAGACTTTCAGTGCCCCCGGCTCCGGCATTTATTTTAAGGATGGCACCCAGCAAATCTTCCTCGCGTCTGAGCATATTCCTGAATTCAAGATCCTCGATCAGGGACAGCACTTTTCTGTAATGTTCTTCAACATCATTTTCAGACGCCTCATCCTGCTGAAAATATTCCTGAATAACTTCAAGTTCATCAAGCGCCTCCTTTACCGAGGCAAAAGCATCGGTCCAGCTTTTAAGCAGGGATATTGATTTTAGATGTTTTTCTGCTTCTTTCGGATCATCCCAGAAATGCGGATCGCGTGTTCTTTCCTCTTCTTCTTCTATTCTTATCAGCTTCCTGTCGACGTCAAAGATGCCTCCTCAACGCATCGGTGCGTCTTACAACATCCTTTAGATTATCTGTGGTTATCATAATTGCGGATTTTTGTGCAGAGGCAAAAAAACAATTGCATTACGTTAAGGCAACCTCTGCTAATTACACTAAACGAAATTGCTGCATAATTATTTTTCCTCGATAACGATCATATCATCAAGTATCCGGTTTATCAAATCATATTCATAGCCCTTGCTGCTTGCATAACTGTGCAGTTTTGCCTTGAGTCCGATCTCATCATCGGCATTTACGGATCGTTGCTTTTTAACCAGTTCTTTTTTCAGAGCGTCCAGGTACTCTTCATCATCGATCCTCCGGATGGCATCCTCAATAATGTTTTTGGCTATGTTTTTTCGCAGAAGCTCATACGTAATCTTCAATTTCCCCCACTTGTTATTACGGAACTTACCGGAAGCAAACAGCCTTGCAAACCGCCATTCATCCAGGAATTTTTCCTCAACCAGCTGGTTGATGATTTTTTCAGTATCGCCGGAGCTAACTCCCCAGTCAAAGAGTTTCTTTCGGATGTCATAACGGCATTTTTCTTCATCCGCACACAGTTTTTTGGCCTTATTCAAGGCATCTGTGTGATTAATGGTCTTCTTCAAAGGCATTTTTTATAGATTATAAATACTTATGGTGGTTTAGTTGAACTTATCAGTTATTTAAAGGCAGCCTGTTAACCTGTCTGCACCGGCCGCCGGCATTCTGGCTTTACGGACCGCTCATATTATCGCATTGCCAATGGAAGCGGGAAATCTGTTATAAGATGCCAGGTTAAATATTTCAATGCGGTCTTAATGCTGCCCTGGCCATCCGGAATTTACCGTTTATGTCCTTTTTAACCTCAATACCCGTATACATAAGCCGCGTAAGCAATTCTTCCACCAGGGCCGCCTTGTTCTCATTGATCTCAAAATACAATTTTCCGCCGGGCTTGAGAGTTTCCCTGGCGTAAGAAGCAATTGCCATGTAATATTTTAATGCCTGCATGTCGGGGACAAATAGAGCTTCAACGGGCTCGAAATGAAGAACATTTTTATCAATCAGCCGTTTTTCCGATTCGGTTACATATGGAGGATTACTTACAATTATATCAAATTTTTCCGACTTTGCAATACCGGGATTGAAAATATCTTCCACAACAAAATCAATACCGGCACCCGCTTCCGCGGAATTCTCATTGGCAACAGCAATTGCTTTTTCAGAAATATCGGTTGCCGTGACCGTTGCCATGGGTATATTCAGAGCCAGCGCTATGGCGATGCATCCGCTTCCGGTGCCAATATCCAGGATACTTACCGGGATGTCTTTTGTATCATCGATGATCCATTTGACCAGCTCTTCCGTTTCCTGGCGGGGAATAAGCACCTCGGGCGTAACCCGCAGCTTAAGCCCATAAAACCATGCCTGGCCCAAAATGTACTGAATGGGCTTGTGAAAGCGCAATTGATCTATTATATCTTTTATTTGAAAATAGACGGAATTCGATAATTTTGTATCGCGGTTTAAAAGTATATCGGTTTTGGTGAAATTCAAAAGTTTTTCAAAAATAAGTTCTGTAAATGCCTGTATTTCTTCCGGCGGATACTGTTGCCTCAGCTCATCCCGCAACAGGGATGATACATTGCCAACCGTAGGGGTTTCCTGATCCATGCCCCAAAGATTAAATATTTTTCTTAATTTAAATGCGACAAACCAAATATTTTGATACCCGGACACACAGAACATGAAAAATTTATGCGTCGTTGCCTGGATCTTGCGCTCCAGGGTCTGGGCATGGTCGCTCCAAACCCGATGGTCGGCTCAGTTCTTGTATACGACAATCGCATAATAGGAGAAGGCTTTCACAGCTGTTTCGGCAGCTCCCATGCCGAAGTCGTTGCCATAAACAACGTGGAACAGACCGAGTTGCTTGAAAAGGCAACTCTTTATGTAAGCCTGGAGCCTTGCTCCCATCAGGGCAAAACTCCGCCTTGTGCCGATCTGATCATTAAAAAAAATATCCCCAGGGTAATTATCGGTGTCACTGATCCAAATCCACTTGTTTCAGGTAAAGGAATCGAACTTCTCAGGGCCCGGGGGAAAGAGACAATAACCGGTGTGCTGGAAAATGAATGTATAGACGTGAATAAACGATTCTTTTCCTGGCACCTTGAGAAACGGCCATACATAATACTCAAATGGGCCCGATCGGCCGACGGCTTCATTGACTTTGACCGACCGGCGATTGCACCGGTAGGCCCTAACTGGATAACTTCCCAGACAGCCCGCATTCTCGTGCATAAATGGAGAACAGAGGAACAGGCTATCCTGGTGGGAACGAATACGGTTATCAAGGATAATCCCAGGCTGAATGTACGGGACTGGTCAGGCAAAAATCCGCTCAGGGTTGTAATCGACCGTGAATTAAAACTGGGAAGCCAGTATAATGTATTTGACAATACCCAGGAAACCCTGGTATTTACCGGCAGGGACCTTGCTTCAGCGGCAGTGCCGGCAGGCCCGGAAGCATCTTCAGCTTCCCCGGGGCGGCAAGATTATCCTGCGGGATCAGGTAAAATCCGTTATGCCCGGATTGCATTCGATGATAACACAGAGAACCGGATGATGGATTATCTTTACGGGGAAAATATACAATCTGTAATAATCGAAGGGGGAGCCTTCACTCTCAGACAGTTCATCGAAAAAGGCCTGTGGGATGAGGCAAGAATTTTTACTGGCCCTGCCCTTTTCAGAAGTGGCATCAAATCGCCCGAAATCAAAGGGAGCTCCGTTTACAGCGAAACAATCGGCAACAGCCAGCTTCAAATACTTTCCCGCATGTCACCGCGCGGTGCGGCCCGGCCCGTTGCCCCCGTTACGGGATCAGTTTGAATCAAGGATGGAAAAAAGCTCGTCAAGCCGTGGTGTAAGGATTATTTCCGTCCGCCGGTTTTTGCTTCTTGCCTCCGGGGTTCTGTTTTCATCCAAAGGCATGAATTCGCCGCGGCCACCCGCCATAAGCCTTGTCTGGCATATATCGGTATCTTCAAGCAAAATCCGGACTATCGATGTTGCCCTCAGAACGCTCAGGTCCCAGTTATCCTGGAGCCTTGTCCCGGGGACGACCGGTACGTCATCCGTGTGGCCTTCTATAAGTATATTGATTTCCGGATTCGCTTCGAGAACCTGACCGAGCTCTTTCAATGCATTCACACCGCCGGGATTGACCACTGTGCTGCCGGTTGGGAATAAAAGCCGTTCCTGCAGGGACACATATACCTTGCCGTTCTTTTCGTAAACGCTAAGCCCCTCTCCCTCAAAACCGCGTAAGGCTGAGGAGATTTTGGTATGAAGCGCATGTACCAGAGAATCCTGTCGGGCAAGAATGGCTTCAACTTCGGTCAGGCGCGCAATTCTCGCATCCAGATCATCAGCCATTCTTTCAAGGACTCCCTCCTTCTGAGTGAGATCCCGTTCCATCTCTTTAAGCCGGTCTTCCCTGGCTATGAGATCTTTCTGAGTTTCCTGAAGCTGCTGCAGCAAACGGGTTGTTTCACGGGCGCTTCCCTTGACAAGTGCTTCCTGGGCTTCCTGAAGGTCATTGAGCTGGCGCGTGACCCTTGCCAGTTCATCGGTCCTGCTCCTTAGCCGAAATGCCCTGTCGGTACTGTCCCTTATAAATCGCTGTATTTCCTGGTCCATTACAAGAACTGCGGACTCAAGTTCGGTAAGCTTTACCTCAAGGCTTTTGTTGTTAATCAGAAGAGAATCCCGCTCCTGTTCAGCGCGGATCTTGTCATTCCTTACTTCCTGGAAATGTTTTGCGGGCACACAGGAGGCGGCGACTAATATTACTGCCGGCAGAATTAATCTGGAGAAGTATCTCATCATACAAGATAATATTTTTATGAAAAATTTGTTTTCCAATAGCTTCGGGGACTTCCAATGCACTTGCAAATATAAAAGTAATGAGGCAATTTTGGGTTAAAAACGTGAATTCATCTTTGATTATTATTATTTTTGCTATTCCTTTTATTTTATTTGAAAACAGATGAACACCCCTGGTAAGTTTGTTCAAACAGTCTCAAGCGAACAGGAATTTACTTTTGATGAATTTCATCTGACATTTAAAAACCAGACAAAGGAAAGATGAAATCATCAGATAGCAGTTATAAATTGCTGGAAAACATCAATTACCCTTCAGATCTTAAAAAACTGGATCCGGACGATCTTATCACCGTGAGTGATGAGCTGAGAAGGTTTATAATTGATGCTGTTTCGGAAAATCCAGGTCATCTGGGAGCCAGCCTCGGGGTGGTTGAACTTACCGTGGCATTGCATTATATTTTCAGGACCCCTGCAGATACGATTATCTGGGATGTCGGCCACCAGGCATACGGCCACAAGATACTTACAGGGCGCCGGGAAGTATTTCATACAAACAGGAAATACAAGGGATTAAGCGGGTTTCCCAAACTCAAGGAAAGTCCCCATGATTGCTTTGGAGTAGGCCATTCTTCCACTTCTATTTCGGCGGCACTTGGTATGGCAGTTGCTTCAAGGCTGCAAATGGAAAAGGAATCCCAGTTTGTTGCCGTGATAGGCGACGGGTCTATGACAGGGGGACTGGCTTTCGAGGGACTGAA
>SKQJ01000375.1 GCA_007119075.1 Bacteroidales bacterium
AAGCCACACATAATAAATCATTTGCAAGATCGAGGCCTCAATTAATTGTTGGGAAATCCAACACTGCTGTTGCAAACTGCGGCATAATGCTGTACTTTTACTTATCCTTAAGGGCTCTTTTTCCCCGGCACTCCGGTTTTGAGATACCATGGACCAGTAACAGATAACACAAAAGCTAAGATCATGCATAAGCCCGACAACCAGAAATCCGGCACAAAATCAGGCTCGCTGCTGGTGGCAGACGACAATCCCGATTTGCTGGCCGGCCTGAAATTCCTTTTAGGACCCTGGTTCGGGGTTATGGACCAGGTTTCCAACCCAAACCTTATTCCTTCCAGGATCCGGAAATTTCAATATGATGTGATCCTGCTCGATATGAACTTCACGGCCAGTGTGACCACCGGGAACGAAGGCATTTACTGGCTGAGGGAGATCCTGGCAATGGAACCTGAAGCTGTTGTGGTCATGATCACCGCCTATGGCGATATTGAAGTTGCGGTGAACGCGATCAAGGAAGGAGCAACCGATTTTATAAGCAAATCATGGGACGAGGATAAAATACTGTCTACCCTGATGGGGGCCCTGAGGACCAGCCGGTCCAAAAAGGAAATAAACCGACTTAAAAAGCAGCAGCAGCACCTTTCCGGTCAGCAGGACCAGGGATATACGGTTTTCAGAAGCAGGGCCGCTTCAATGGAAAGAGTAATGAAATGCATTGAAAAGGCCGCGCCAACCGAGGCAAACATTCTTGTTCTCGGCGAGAACGGGACCGGCAAGGAAGTCGTTGCCAGGGAAATACACCGGCTCTCCCAAAGGAAACAAAGCATTTTTGTCCATCTCGATCTCGGGTCCGTGAGCGAATCCCTTTTTGAAAGCGAGCTTTTCGGTTATAAAAAAGGGGCTTTTACCGATGCCCGTGAAGACAGGTCCGGCAGGATCGAACTGGCTTCCGGAGGCAGCCTTTTTCTGGATGAGATCGGCAATCTGCCGACGCATCTGCAGACCAGGCTGCTTTCAGTCATCCAGAACCATGAGATCACACCTCTGGGCGGCGTTCGCCCGGTCCAGGTGGATGTCAGGCTGATATCGGCAACCAACAGGCCTATGGCGGAAATGATTGCCGAAAACAGTTTCAGGGAGGATCTTTTTTACCGTATCAATACAATACAGGTCGAGCTCCCGCCCCTGAGAGAAAGAAAGGAAGATATTTTAGGGCTGGCCTGCCATTTTCTCGAGAAATTCGCGTCCCGTTACCGTACCGGGGTTCCCGGGCTCTCGGAAAAAGCGGCCGAAAAACTTCTGGGCCACCACTGGCCCGGCAACATCAGGGAACTGATGCATTCTATTGAGAAGGCAGTTATCATGAGTGAAGATAATATTATCGGGCCGGAGGAATTTAATTTCGGTGACAGGATAAAAAAAACTCACCCTCCAACAGGGTCCTACAATATCTCCGAAAATGAAAAACACCTCATCATGGCAGCTCTTGATGCTTTCAGCGGGAATATGAGCCGCACTGCCAGGGAACTTGGTATAAACCGCTCCACCTTATATGAAAAAATAAAAAAATATGAGATCCGGATATTTCAGCATGATGATAGTGGTTCAGGCGATCCTGCTGGCCCTGACACCGGCCCTGTTCGCGCTCGGCCTGGATAATGAGAACCTGGTCATTACAAGATTCAACCTGGTAATTCTGTGGCTGTTCCAGATCGGCTTTCTGATATGGTATTTGCAAAAACCCGGGCGGCAGCTGGCAAGCCTGCTTGAGATGATCAATGTACCCGGACAGATAAGCAGCCTGGATGAGAAAAAAAAGACTGTATTCGGATTAAACGTTGAAGCCGGATTGGGCAGGATCACCGAATCGGTCAACAGGCTGAGAATTGAAAAGGAAAGAGAATTCCACCTTTACCGGAATTGCATAGCAAGCGCCCTGACCGGCCTGGTCGCGTTTGACGACCGGGGGGAGGTCCTTGTCGTCAACAGGGCATTTTTGTCTCTCCTGGGCAGGGAAAGGATTGAATCCATCAAAAAAATCGATGAAATAAAGGAAGGGCTGTCGGACTGGATCGTTTCGGTGAAGTCCGATACCCAAAAGATGATCACAGCTGTTACCGGCGGAAAAATCCTTAAAATATACATATCGGTAAGCGTATTCAGGCAGGATGACAGGACTGTCAGGGTGATGGCCCTCCAGGATATAACCCCCGGTATAGCATCGCAGGAACTCGAATCCATGCACCGTTTTCTCAGGATGATGAGTCACGAGATTCTTAATTCCGTTTCACCAATGAGCCTGATGTCGTCGGGACTGATAAGGAAATACCGTGAAGCCCCTTCTTGTGCTGAATGCGGGGGCGCGGCCGGGATGCAGGTAGATGAGATAATCGGGGTAATGGATACCATAAGGAAAAGAAGCAGGGGACTTGCTTCCTTTGTGGAGGATTTCAGGAAAACATATCACATCCCTCAGCCCGTACTGCAGAATATCCCGGTATCCGACATTTTCAGGCAAGTCGGGCGCCTCCTGGATGAACAGCTTAAAGAACAGGGTATTCGTCTGGAGGCAAAATTTGAAAGGGGCGACCTGCAGCTGACGGCGGACAGGAAGCTGGTGGAGCAGGCTCTCATTAATCTTGTCCTGAACTCGGCTGAAGCAGTAAAAAATATAAATGAACCGTTAATTTTCCTGGAATGCCTTGCTGCTGATGACAGAACCGAACTGCTTGTCACCGACAACGGGTGCGGAATGGATATTGAAACTCTTGAAAAACTATCTGCACCGTTTTTCACCACAAGGGAAAAGGGAACCGGATCGGGACTGTTTTTTTCACGTCAGGTAATGAGACTGCACAAGGGAGAACTGATAATTCTTTCCGAAAAAAATAAGGGAACCACGGTAAAGCTGGTTTTTTGAATTGCCGGTGCTGCGATCCGCCGGATTCACCGGTTTGGCTCATCTGCCGGTTCTCTTCCTGAACTGCTCCAGGTTAAAGGCAGTCTCCCTTACCAGCCTCTGAACCTCCAGTCCGTGATGCAGATCGGGAACAAAGGCAATATCATCCCTGCCGGCAAGAAAAACATAATGAGCGTGAATGAGGGCCCTGAGCCATCCGCCCGGAACATGTCCCGAAGGGAAACTGGTGACGGGTTTGAAGCTGCTGCCGGTAAACCGCACGGACCAGTCCCCGCTCTCTTCAAAAAAATACTCAAACCTGTCGGGGAACATTGAATTGTATTTTATTGCTCCTTTTTCGGCATAGATCTCAAATGCCATCATATCGCCGATGCCCGAGCTCACCCTGCTGCCTGAAACATTTCCCACGGCCCGGGTCTTGGGGTCAAACAGCGATATTTCCGAATACAGGTCCGAGCCGGCAGGGACATCGGGGAATTCGCCGGACTGCAACGCGGAGGTTATTTGTATGTCGTGTCCCAGAAATGCGACCATGAGGCTGAGGGCGTGTGAGCCAAGATCGGCCATTGCACCGCCGTCGGGAGCGGCCGTAAGGCGGGTGCGTCTTTTTTCCCTGTAGGCCGGATGAAGATAATCACTATGTCTGAGAGTGAAGCTGAAATGAAGCGGCTTGCCGAAATCCTTCTCCCTCCACCAGGCAAGCGCTTCGCGGACCGCCGAGCCCATAAGGAACTGGAAGCCTACCTGAACGCTTTTCCCGTTAAAGCCCGTGCCGAGCATCCTGCCGATGTCCTCTTCTTCCGATTGACCGGAACAGACGGGCTTTTCAAGGTATATCCTTTTTACCGCAGGCATATCCAGAGCTGACTTCAGGTGAAGATAGTGTACCTTGTTGGGCCCGAGAATAAAAACGGTATCGATTTGCCGGTCAGCAAAAAATTCATCCGGTGCCGGAGCAGACGAGAATCCGAAATCCCCTGCAAATCCTTCCCTGCTTTCCTGCCTGGCCGATGTTACGGCCATTAGGTCAAAGTCAGGCGGATCATTGTAAAAATACTTCAGTGAATTAAGGGCAAAAACATGGGAGCGGGCTATTCCGCCGGCACCGACAAACCCTATATTTGCTTTTTTCATTTGTAATTATTTACAGCAGACTAACCGGACAGATCTATCGTATCCGCCGGAGGCTTTCAGATACGGACAGCTCAAATGGGTTCGCTGAGATCGAACTCGGCGGCAAACATCAACCGGCCGCTGTAATGCAGCTGATATGTCATACTGCCGAGGTCTTCCGAAAGGATGACCCGCCATTCCCGCCCGAGTGTGTCCTCAAGCAATTCAATGGTATAATCGTCGGCCGGGAAGCTTTGCCTGAACTGTGTCCCTTCCCCGTCGGCATAGCCGCCGTACATGGTCAGCTCTTCGGGTGTTCCGTCGTCATGCCTGTGATCATGCCTGAAACGCAGGCCTTCCTCCTCTGCCAGGAACATCCAGGTCCGGGAACGGTCTTCATTCAGGTGAAACGGGATATGGACCCTGTCGGTTTCGCAAACGGTAACATGCATAATAAAATCCCTGTCGGCCCAGCTTTCCCTGCCTGGAGCAGAATAGATTTCCTGGCCACGAAAAGATTTTCCGCACAGGCTGGCAAGATTATTCATAAAACCTTTTTCGGCGCCTGACAAGGAGGCTTCCAGCGCCTCAAGCCTGTCAACCATTCCCTCCCTGTCGGCCGAGTTTTCCCGGTCCCTTTGGCCACAGGAGACAACCAGGACTGAAAATGCAATAAAAAAGAATAGTTTGTTTATCATGTCCGGTCAATTTGAATTAGTTAAAATATCAGCAAATAACCATTATTGACCGTGCAAGATAAAAAATTATAATTGAAAAAGTCTTTTTACCAGGGCACAATCCGGATAAACAATCCGGGTGCTTCCGTCAGCGCGTATATATATCCGTCCGGCCCGACCCTGACATCCCTGAACCGGGCAAAGTCCTGAAGCAGATATTCGGTTTCGGTCACCTGGTCATTTTCAATCTCAACTCTGTGAATATGCTGTCCGGCAAGAGCCCCGACGAGCATGTTGTTTTGCCATTCTGGATATCTGTCGCTGTCAACAAAGGCAAGGCCGCAGGGTGCGATCGAGGGGGTCCAGTGAAGGACGGGATCTTCCATTCCCACCCTGGTAGTGTCTTCGGTGATCACCGTGCCGTTGTAATTGATCCCATGGGTCACTTCGGGCCAGCCGTAATTCAGCCCCGGTTCAATAAGGTTGATTTCATCGCCGCCTCTCGGACCATGTTCATGCGTCCACAGCTCGCGGGTTTCAGGATGAAGACCCATACCCTGTATATTCCGGTGGCCGTAGGACCAGATTTCAGGCATTGCACCGTCAACGCCGGTAAATGGATTGTCGTCCGGCACCCTTCCGTCGTCATATAACCTGATCACCTTTCCGTTATGGTTTTCCAGCGTCTGGGAGTTATGCATTACTCCGCGGTCGCCTATGGTAGTAAACAGATATCCGTCATCATCGAACACTATCCTGCTGCCAAAGTGATGTCCGGCTCCGGTTGCAGGTTCGCCCCGGAAGATCACCTCCAAATCGGTAAAGGTGTTGCCGGTCATCCTGCCTCGTGCAATCGAGGTATTTCCTCCGGGTCCCCGGGGTTCGGCATATGCCAGGTAGATCCATCCGTTTTCATCATAATCGGGATGCAAAACAACATCCAGCAGGCCACCCTGGCCATGCGCCCATATATCAGGAATACCCTGTACGGGCTGGTCCCTTAGTTCGCCCATTGCATA
>SKQJ01000290.1 GCA_007119075.1 Bacteroidales bacterium
GATTGGAGAAATGCTTAACGCCAAGTTTTTTATACACCCCATTGATTTTAAGGGCATGCAACGTGTAGAGCACTATGAATACCCGGTTGCAGCAATTCGCGAAATGATTCTTAATGCCATAGTACACCGAAACTATATTGGAGCCCCCACGCAGATCAGGTTGTACGAACATTATTTCAGTGTTTGGAATGATGGTGGTCTTCCGGATGGGATCTCCGAAGATGATTTAAGGAAAGTTCACCGTTCAAAGCCCCGCAATCCGCTGATCGCCGACACCTGCTTCAAAGCTGGTTACATCGACGCATGGGGCAGGGGAACCTTGAAAATTATTGAATCCTGCAGGGAAGCGGGGTTGCCTGAGCCGGTTTTAAAAGAGGAACAGGGCGGTTTTTTATGCAAAGTGTTCAAGAGTCAATCCATCGAAGAACTAATTACAAAACTGGGATTGAATGAAAGGCAGGTAAAAGCAATTGGATATGTGAGAAAAAAGAGGAAAATTACCAATAAAGAATATCAGCAATTAAATGAAGTTTCCAAGAAAACGGCCTCCCGCGACCTTTCAGAACTGGTAAAATCAGGAGTTTTGGTAAGTTCAGGGGTTCCGGGTGCGGGGGCTTATTATAAACTAAAAATAATGGGGTCATAATGGGGCCAATGGAGCCATAATAGGGTCAGAATGGGGTTTATAATAGGGTCAGAATGGGATTTATAATAACTAGACATATTGAAAGGGAAGAAGAACACCGTTGATTTTTATTTAAACTGGTACGATTACGGTGCAAGATTTTACGACCCCAGCCTGGGGAGGTTCCACACCCAGGATCCCCACGCCGAGAATTACCTGAGCTGGACCCCCTACAACTATGTGGGCAACAATCCCATCCTTCTGATTGATCCTGACGGGAGAGACTGGTACGACATTAACGGAAACATAACATGGTTCGATCAAACGGGGGATCTTATTATTGATGATCAGACTTACCAGAGCCTTGGTGCAAATGTTATGGTAAGCTATCATATGAGGGATGAGGATGGCAATGAAGACATAAATTCTGCCTGGCATGCATTATACCTTGACACGGATACGGATGGTCCAACAGCAATCATAGAGGGAAATACAGTCCCTGCTGACACTGAAACCATGAATACTCTATCGGAAGGTCTGTATCCGGCACATTTTCAGGGAAGAATCTTAAGCATATATACAAATATCATCCGCTGGGTTAAACTATAACTGAATATTAATCATTAAATTTGTGTAGATAATGAGAATAAATATGAATATTCAATCAAAAAAATTAGAACTGGTTCAGCTTATACTAAATACAGAAAAGCCCTCTGTCCTGGCCAGGGCTGAATCTGTACTAAAAGGGAAAGCTGTCGACTGGTGGGATGAAATAAGCCCGGAGGAACGAGAAGCCATAGAAAAGGGTTTATCAGAGGCCGATAAAGGAGAGCTTATGCCTCTCGAAGAGGTCATTAAAGAAATAAAGGCAAAATATAAGTTCGACTAATGAAAATCCGTTGGACTCCCACAGCAAAAAGGACTTATTTTAATATTTTGGATTATTTAGCTGAAAACTGGACCAATAGAGAAGTTGCACACTTTGTAAGCGAAGTTGAAAGCTTATTGAATCATATCACCAACTATCCAAAAAATGTTCCAGGCCTCCAGAAAAAAGAAAAACATCAGAAAAGCCTTAATCACGAAACAAAACACGCTTTACTACAGGATAAATGCCAGAAAAAAAGAATTAGAGTTATTCACCTTTTGGGATAATCGCCAAAATCCCAATAGATTAGCTTATTAGTTATCTTCCCTCCCAGCATTCAGCCCATCTGCAGCGCCTGGAAAGGGCACTTTCATTTAAACCACTGAGAGCAAAGGTCAAGCCCTCCGGGTTTTTGATGAAAAATTTATTTGTTATTGTTGATCTTTTACTTGCATAAATTTTTTTAATCAAAAAACCTAGCCTTCTCTCCCTGGCTTTGGTTTGTTGCCTAAGTGGTTGAAATGCCCCGGAATGTTTAAATAACCGGGGCTAACGGCCAGATCATGAATTTTTTCTTTTAACTGAAAACTAACTGAAAAACAAGTAGTTCAATTTAAAGGGATCAGGTAAAAGTGCGGGCTTTGGTTTGTTGCCTAACCGCTTCGATTCGAGAAACGGCATCTATATTTCATCAATAAATAAAAAAGCCCTTTGTTGACTATCGGAGCCTGTCCGGTCTAACGATTTAACGGGCCTCATGACATAGGAAAAGACTTCTTCGGGATGATTATTAATCGCTGACAGAATATCCTGATCCTCAAAAGTAATGAATGCAACCTGTCTGTTTTCGACAAGTAAATCCTTGTAAATGGCTTTAACCAGAGAGGTTTTCCCACATTGCCGGGTGAATGTTATGCTGGATATACATATTATTACCTTTCCACCAAAATATAATAAAGAAATTTAGATTTTTTTGGATTTCGACACCAAATAAATCCGATAATTTCGGAATACCCATCCATAATTATCCTAATACTTGCCGTCCCGCCCGCATAAGGTCAAACATTGAGATTTTGATCAGGGCGCTTTTTCTCTGCTTCACCCATCTGGTTGATTTGGCTATGAAGCATGGGCAGGGTTTTAACGAGAGCAACTTGATGAATTTCAGGAAGTTTTACTCTGTTTTCCGAATACGTGACTCGCTGCGTCACGTATTATCTTGGACACACTACAAACTTCTAATGGAGGTAGAGAAAGACTAATGCAAGGAAATTTTAAAGGGATGAGGCCACTTCTGAAAATAATTAGTTCAGGAATCCAGAACATTGTGATCACCTGGTGGCTAAAATTACTTCCGCCATCCATAAAATTGAAACATCATGAAGGAAGCGAATGTAAAATTTAGTATATTTGCACCATATTGGTACACATTCAAGTTTAAAGATATGAAAATAATTAGTAGTAGAGAATTTAGACAAAATCAAAGGTTATACTTTGAAAGAGCCGATAAAGGAGAGCAAATAATCGTTCAACGTGGAAAAGATAAAGCATACGCTTTAACCCCTGTGAACGAAGATGATATTTATTTTAATGCCGGTATGGTAGAACGGATTAAAGAAAGTATTAAACAGGTTGAAGAAGGTAAAGTAAAGAGAATATCAACTCCTGAAGGTATAAGCGATTTATTAGGATTATGAGCTATACCTTAGTGTTTTCTGAAATAGCTTTGGCTGATATTAAAAAGCATAAGAAGTCAGGAGATATAGTTGTTCTAAATAAAATAGAAAAGTTACTTAACGAAATTATGGAGCACCCAATGACTGGTACAGGTCAGCCAGAGCAATTAAAACATAATCTTACCGGATTGTATTCACGAAGAATTAATCAAAAGCATAGGTTAGTTTATTATGTAGACAATGAAATAGTTACAGTCCATGTATTAAGTGCCTGGACACATTACGGAGACAAAAAGCAATCCCGCAAGCCAGCCCGTTAAAAAATCTTGCCGGCCGGCACCACGAACCGAAATTTTTAAAGAGTTGTTTGCCCCACGGGAAGCGGTAACAAGAGCCGCCGAAAAAGGCGGCACTTGTTGAAGCATCTATCCACCAAACACCCCCGGGCAACAGCACATAATATACCGTTTTATGACACCCGGTCTTCCCGGGCTTTTTGCTATTTGTAAATATCTTTTCTATGCCCCAAATCAATCACATCTACCAGTAGTATGGCTTCCCGGATTTCATAGATAATACGATAATTGGCTACCCGGATGCGAAAAGCATCTCTACCTTTCAGTTTTATAAAGCCTGGTGGTCGTGGGTTCTTACCTAAATCCAGTATAGCGGTTCTGATATTAGAATAATACGGTTCCGGAACTCTAGTCAGTTTTTTCTGTGCCTTGCGCTCTATGCGGACTTTATAGGTTTTCATTTTTTCCTGCGGGCTTCTTCAATTTCTTTAAACGCCCGATCAGCGTCCATATACTCCTGTTTTCCTTTCTTTGCAGCATCATAAAGCTTGATGTCTTCAAGTTCTTCCAATTCACCCAACATTTTATTGTACTCTTTGATGGGGAGTATAACGGCCAGTTTGTTCCCGTGGTCGTCTGTTACAAATTGTGTTTTCATTACATATAAGCTATTTTGGGGTTCTTGTCCCAGATTACCGAATCAATCAATTTGCATTAATTAAAATGTCTGTTGTATTACAAAGTTATGTAAATAAAGGATAAATTAAAATCAGATTGATTCTTATTACTTTTATCTGAAAACTTAAACAACAACAATCAGTTAAGGTGTTCAATCAAAAGAAAAAAGTTGCATTTTTTGGCGTTATACGTTCCTTGAACTCCTTGTTTTGGAGCAGGTAATGCCGGCGGGAAACATGTTTTTTTTGGCGTAAACTGGTCTGATTACGGTGCACGCTTTTATGACCCAAGCCTGGCCCGCTGGCATGAGGTAGATTTTTAAAAAGGTCACGCACTGCGTGGCGAATTATCCTGGGCCCATTATCGCCTGTTGTTAAAAGTTGAATCCCTGGTGGCTGCACATACGTAGATATTGTCTACAAGCTCAGTAAAAAGCCTACCATTGAAGCCAGAATTTTCAGATATTGATTATCTTGTTGTTATTATTCATTAAATTTGTATAGTATAAATATAATATCAATCATGAACCTAGTTGAAAAAAGAGACTTTATTCATAATCATTTGCATCGTGCAAATGAAAAGACTATTAACGAATTTTACGAGAAACTTCGTAATGAACAAATTCTGAAGGCGAAACTGGAAACCAGGGCCCGGAAATCTGAAAGCGATATCCAATCAGGAAGAGTTTTTTCCAGAGAAGAATTGGAGCAAAGACCTGCAAATTTAGGCCGTGAATGAAACTTGTTTACACAGAGCAGGCTCTTTTTAGCCTTGAAGAAGCCTTAAATTTTATTGCCCCAAAAACATCCTATGAAAAGTTAAATAAAATCCGGGATGAAATTCTGGATGCAGCCGATACACTACTTTCGCAACCTTTACAAGGACAGGAAGAACCATATTTAGTTCATTTAGGTTTAGGTCACCGGCGCCTCGTAATAAGACACTATAAGATAATCTATAGGATTATTGAAGAGCACATTTATATTACAGATATTTTTGACTCCAGACAAGCTCCTGATAAAATGAAAGGATAATCCAACTCCAAAATAGACAGGAAAAGCGCGTCCCTGCGAGACCGTCCGCTCTTCGGTTTCTGCTTGCGGTCTACATTGTCATGTTTTTTTGAGTCCATTCCTCTACCTCATTGCAACTCCCGTTCTATTTTAGTATCATAAAGGATCCCCTATGTGCTTTCCTGAACGTGAAGGAGAAGGAGAAGCTGGCCGAGTAGATGGCTGGGCATAAGAATGTGAGTAAGGTTCGCCCTGTATAGGGTTTTCTTCGAGTAAACCTATCAGCTTGTTAAAGATGATGTATATTTTAATGCCGTTATGGTAGAACGGATTAAAGAAAGTATTCAACAGGTTGAAGAAGGTAAAGTAATGAGAATATCGACTCCGGACGGGATAAGGGATTTATTAGGATTACGAGCTACACCTTAGTGTTTTCTGAATAAAAAAACTCGCACCATTAGTGCGAGTTTTTTTATCGACCCGAAGGAGCATGATTTTGAATTCGGGTAAGAAACTATCCGGAGGAGTCAATTTGGCACCTCCAATTACGATTTCTGA
>SKQJ01000198.1 GCA_007119075.1 Bacteroidales bacterium
ATAATAATTTTGGCAGGCATGTCACGTTTATATGCTTATTGAAGATAGATTCATTAAGTGATGCCTGTAAAAAAAAAACCTTCCCGGCGAAGAAAAAAAAGACCGTCCAGTAAATTGCTAAGGCCGGGTATAATAATACCCGGGATATTCCTGATCGGCCTGTCCGCGGTCTTCTTGTTTGTGCTTACTGTTTACCTGGGAGCGTTCGGCCGGCTGCACAGCAGGGAAGAGCTGCTCGGGTTAAGGAGCGTAAATGCTTCACTGGTCCTTTCGGAGGAAGGGAGGATAGTTGGCCGGTTTTTTTCAGAGAACCGCACCAATGTGGCATTCGGACAACTCCCTCCCCATCTCATAGATGCGCTTATAGCCACCGAGGACATCCGCTTTTACCGTCATAACGGCATTGATTACAGGAGCCTTGTCCGGGTAATGATAAAATCCGTTCTTCTGAATGATGCCTCAGCAGGCGGTGGCAGCACGATTTCACAGCAGCTGGTCAAAAACCTTCTGGGCCGGGAGAATTATGGTCTGCTGACCCTTCCGGTGAACAAAACCAAGGAGATCCTGCTGGCTTACCGTATCGAGAAAGCATTGAGCAAGGAGGAAATTCTTACCCTATACCTGAATACCGTTTCTTTCGGAGAGAATGTATTCGGGATAGGCGCTGCCTCCTGGAGATACTTCAACAAGCGGGTCGAATACCTCGATGTCAGTGAGTCGGCCGTCCTGATAGGCATGCTGAAGGCCAATACATTCTACAACCCCCGGATGCATCCCGAAAATGCCATATTCCGAAGGAATGTTGTGCTGGGCCAGATGCAGAAGTACGACCTGCTCGGGACGGCAGAAGGGGACTCCCTGCGCGGGCTTCCACTTGAGCTTAATTACCTGAACCTGGAATCGCAGAACCCCGCCGGATATTACCTGGTGCAGGTAAAAAGGGAGGCGCAGCACATTTTACAGGAAGTCGATTCCTTAACCGGGGCCAATTGGAATATAGAGGAGGACGGGCTGATAATAAATACAACGCTTAGCATGGATCTGCACAATATGGCATTGAAGGCGTTCCAAACCCACATGCCCCATATGCAGAAAAGACTGACCGACCAGTATGCCGGCGCAGCGGGCCAAAGAAATCTGGAGGCAATTGCCCGGCGTGAAATAACCAGGATGAACATGGATGCCCGGGCGAACGACACCATTTTTCAAAGAACATTCAGGTGGGAGGGATCATATAACGAATCATTAACTGTGCTGGACAGCGTCAGGAAAGCGATGACCCTTCTGCACGGGGGATTGCTGGCCATAGATCCTGAATCGGGGGCTGTCCGGGCCTGGATCGGCGGCATAGATTTTATATCCCAGCCCTATGACCAGGTGCTTGCACGCAGGCAGCTTGCATCGGCTTTCAAGCCTGTCCTGTTCGCCGCCGCACTGGAGACGGGAATCGACCCCTGCCGGTTCTATGATAATGATTCTATAGTCCTTGTTGATTACGATGACTGGACCCCGGTTAACTATGACCGTACCTACGGGGGAAGGTATTCCATTACAGAGACGCTGGCCCGGTCGCTTAACGTCCCCAGCTTCAACCTGTTCCTGGAGACGGGTTACGGACCGGTCGATACCCTCTGGAGAAAGATGGGTTTCTCTTTCCACCTTGAATATCATCCATCCCTGGCACTTGGTACTGCAGAGGCCAATGTGCTCGAAACCGCCGTGGCATATGCCACATTTGCAAACGGGGGTTATCGTGTCACTCCCTACAGCATTGAATCGATTATGACTCCCGATGGCGAGACAATATACCAGCGACCTGACAACCTTTCAAGAACAAGGATTTTATCTGAGCGCACCAGCATGCTTATGAATTTTATGCTGCAGAAGGCAATAGATGAGGGGACGGGCATATCGTTAAGAAATATATACCGGGTCAATCTTCCACTGGCAGGAAAAACCGGTACATCCCAGAATTATGCCGATGCATGGTTTGCCGGTTATAACCCCGGAATGGTTGTAGTGAGCAGGACAGGTGCCTCATCCCGGGCGGTTCACTTCAACCGCGGCGCAGACGGGTCCGGCAGTGCGCTTGCCTTGCCCCTTGTAGCACTGACTCTGCAGGATGTGCAGCAGGACAGGGAACTGACCGGCCGTTATGGTGCCTCCTTTCCCGAGCTGCCCATGGCTCTTGCAAATATTCTTGACTGCCCTGAGTTTGAAGAAAGAGGGATTTTTGACAGGTTCATGGATATATTCAAAAGAGACCAGATCCAGATTGATATCGAAGTCAAAAGGCCTGAAACCGAGCCAGCCGAAGAGAGGCCCTCGCTTATTAGAAGGATCTTCAGAAGAAGAAATTAACTCCTGTCTTTCGGTACCTTGACTGCCTCTTAGGCAGAACGACACTGGTGACAAATGATTGCCATTTAACTGCCATACCCGGATCACTTACCTGTCTCTCCTGGTATGACCGGACAGGCTACTGTCTTGGCCCGCCAGGAAACAGCAGAAAAATTTCACCTTTCCGTATCTACCCTGTCAAAAATGACCGGGATTTTAATTATCTTAGTGGTAAGAGCATCCGGTTTCAAAAAATAACAAGCTATGGTTACTTTGCTTCAGAATCGCGGAATTGGCGACCTACAGACAACTATCATAATTATTGTGATCCTTCTCATTTTATGGGTCGGCCTCCGGCAGATGGGGCATAAAAGGAAGAGGCGCTCCTTTCGCAGCACCAGCCTTGCAAGTCTCAGAAAGAGCTATATCAACGGTGAGATCTCAGAAGAGGAGTATGAAAAGCAGAAAAAGGATCTGACAGAAAAACGAAAATAGTGCAAGGATTTTATGAATGAGAGGAGAATTAAGGAGATTTCAACCGACGACCTGGTTAAAAATCTGGAAAACCCTGAACTTAAAATTATAGATGCCAGACCTCCCGATGCCTATAATGGCTGGCGGTTAAAAGATGAACCCAGGGGCGGGCATATCACATCCGCCAGGAACCTTCCAGTCAAATGGACAAAATATATTGACTGGATCGAAATGGTCAGGCTCAAGGAAATCTTTCCATCCCATACTATTGTCGTGTATGGCTATGACCGGAAGGAAGCCCTTATTGTCGCCAGGCGTTTTCTTGAGTCGGGTTACGGTAAAGTTAAAATTTACAATCATTTCATCAATGAATGGTCCGCCGATCCGGAGCTGCCGATGGAATACCTGGAACGTTACCGCAACCTGGTCTCGGCAGAATGGGTGAATGCCCTCATCACCGGAAGCAATGCGCTGCATTATGCCGGCAACCGGTATGTGATCGTGCATGCGCATTACCGTAACCGTAATGCATACCTGAGCGGGCACATCCCCGGAGCCATAGATATGGATACCCTGGCCCTGGAGTCGCCCGAAACATGGAATCGCCGAAGCCCTGAAGAATTAAAACAGGCACTTGAACTGCATGGGATAACTCACGATACCACTGTGATAATGTACGGAAAATTCATGTTTCCCGACAATAATGACCCATTCCCCGGAAGTGCGGCAGGGGATATTGCCGCCATGAGATGCGCATTTATTCTTATGTATGCAGGTGTTGAAGATGTAAGGGTCCTTAACGGGGGGTTCCAGTCGTGGACCGATGCCGGTTTCGAAATATCCTGTGCTGACGAACCAAAAATTGCCGTTAATGATTTCGGGACAAGGATTCCTCGCAATCCTCAGCTGGCAGTCGATACCCCGGAGGCAAAAACCATTCTCCGGTCGGACGGAAGCGAACTGGTATGCGTACGAAGCCAGGAGGAATATGCCGGACGGGTCAGCGGGTATAATTACATTGAGGCAAAAGGGAGGATACCAGGGGCAATTTTTGCCGATTGCGGTTCGGACGCCTACCACATGGAAAATTACCGGAATTTCGACCACACAATCAGGGAGTATCACGAGGTTGCAGGAATATGGGAAAAGAGCGGCATCACTCCCGGCAAACGGCTGGCCTTTTATTGCGGGACCGGGTGGAGAGGAAGCGAGGCATGGTTCAACGCCTGGCTCATGGGCTGGCCCCGTGTTTCCGTATATGACGGGGGGTGGTACGAATGGAGCAGTGACTCCGAAAATCCTTTTGAAACCGGAGAACCGGAGATGCCCGGTGATGACAGGTTGATAATTGATAAAACCTTATCCGGTGAATCATAGCAGAGAAGCTCCTTTTCCGGTTAGAATAAAAAATTATTTGCCGGAAAAAGGGACGGAAGAGATCAGGCAGGAAATAACCGGAGGATTGCTTGCACCCTCCATGCATATCCCGAGCAAATATTTTTATAACCGGGAGGGGTCTCGCCTGTTTAAAGAGATCACCGGGCTTGAGGAATACTACCTGTCGCGCACCGAAAAGGCAATTCTTGCTGATAACCTGCCTGTCCTTGCCAGGAGCTCCCGGTTTGGTTGCGTGGCAGAGCTCGGCAACGGCGACTGTTCAAAAATATCCCTGCTGTTCGGGTCAATGACGGCTGAAAAATTAGAGGACATAAATTATGTTCCCGTCGACATCAGTGTGTCAGCTATTGACGGATCGGTAAAAGTGCTGCAGGAGAGATTCCGGGAATTGCGGATCGAGGGTGTAGTAGCCGATTTTATGACACAGCTGCAGCTTATTCCTGTCAGTGATCATCCGGCGCTTTTTTGTTTCTTCGGAAGCACGCTGGGGAATTTTGAGCCATTTCAGAGGAGGGAGTTCTTCCATAATCTCGGTGCATCTATGCAGAAGGGCGATATGTTGCTCCTGGGGGTTGATATGGTAAAGGATGTCGGTATTACGGAGAATGCCTACAATGACCGTCAGGGTGTGACCGCTGCTTTCAACAAAAATATTCTTAATTCGGTAAATTATTTTTTACATTCGGATTTTGACACAAAGAAATTTCGACATCTGGCGTTTTACTCCGAAAAATTCGAGCGGATTGAGATGCACCTCAAAGCCCTGCAGGATATGGAAATTACCAGCCCGTTTTTCGATACGCCTGTTTTCATTAAAAAAGGAGAAACCATCCACACTGAAAATTCCTATAAATTCAGAAAGGAAGAATTTTCAGATTTATCCGGTGATGCCGGTCTCGCCCTTGATGAAACCTGGAGCGACAGGAACAGCTGGTTTTCGGTATTCCGATTCAGAAAAAAATAAGTCCTGTTTGTTATCTGCGCCACCCGTGCTGAACCCCTTAAAAGGACACCACCGGTTATGTGGGTCACGAGGCTGATCCGGGCAGGTTTTTTAAAATCCTCCGAAAGAGAGATGGAATCCAAATGTTCCGGTCGTCCTGTCAGCCCTTCGCTGAAACGGAAAGGCAAAATAAGGCTCCACGATAATGGCGCCGAACAGGTTCATCCTTAGTGCCAGTCCCGTGCTGACAACCGGGATGCGTTCGCCGTTGTCGCGTTCGGGCCTCCAGGTGAACCTGATGTCGTCAAAATCATTCCACGCAAGTCCCCCGTCGGCAAAAAGCACCAGGTCGCTGAAAAACATCCTTGATCTGATTAGGGCAAGTTCAGGAGGCCCGGTGAACGGGAGGCGCAGTTCAGCATTGGCAACCGCGATCTTGCTGCCCAGCATATTATTGATGCTGATAAACTGTTCGGTTGTCTCTTCGGGCCGTGTGATGGCCCTGAAACTATACCCCCTGACCAGATAGGGTGACCCCAGGAAGACTGGCTGCAGC
>SKQJ01000412.1 GCA_007119075.1 Bacteroidales bacterium
CTTCCTGTCCGTTCTCCTGGTTCTCCTGTGCTTCCTGTCCGATCCCCTGAGCTTCCCCCTCTTGTGATTCCCTGTGCCGGTTCCCGTTCTCCCGGCTCCCCTGCTCCCCCGTTTCACGGCCTTCCTGACCGTTCTCCTGCTCCTGGGGGCTGGCGGGACCCAGGTTGAAGTCGACATTTTCCAGAGGCGTATTCTCTTCGAGGAACCGGCTGACCTCCACAATCCTTTCCTGCAATTGCTCCTGGATCTCTTCCCAGTCCTCCGTGAAATCCTGTATTTGCTGGAAGAGCATAAATACAAAACCTGCTATCACGAGTAACAGGGTAAGGGTGGATACAAGAGTTGCCAGTATCCTGTGCCAGCCCAGTTTCTCCAGCTTTACCGTAATTGGAACTACAAGAAATGCCAGCACCATGGCTGTTGCAAGAGGTACCAGGAATACCTGCGCCTTGATGAGTCCGGCAAATAAAAAATACAGGGCAATAATGGTGAGTGCGGAGTAAAGCAGTATTTTCCTTCCCATAGCAAATAAATTGCAGTTAAAATTAAGATGCCGGGAGGTGCAGGTTGATCATCCGCAGCAGGAACGCCTGTCGCCGGACTTGCCCCGGCACAGCATTTCATCATGCTTTGCACAGGTGATGCCCCGCTTTTGCATTTCCTTGTTCCGTCCGATGGATGTAACCGGGAACCTGCCGTTTTTCCTGATAAGAATGCTGATTGACAAGCCTGCAAAAATCATTCCCATCAAAATGGTGGCTGCAGCCAGGAGAAGATAGAATTCTTTCATTATCATTAAATTGGAACATCAAAGTTACGATTATCATGATAAATCGCCAGAAAATTCACTAAAATAGCTGAGAAAAAAATACACAACCTGTACCGATCCTATAATGCCGCAGATGCCCGAAAGATACTTTGCTTTGGCATCAGATTCAGCGTCATGGACATATTTGAACAGTTCAGGGCCCTGCGGAAATCCGATTACTTTGAGCGGGATTGAACAATTATTTGGAATTATTCTTGTTAAATTTGCAGAAAGTGTTTCCTTCCGGGAACATAAACAGCAATAATTATGGATGAGTCAGCGATAAGGAAAAATAATGAACTTTCATTCAAGGACTTCAGAAGCGAGGTACTGTCCGATTACAGGCTTGCCAGCCTTAGCAGGAACCTGAGCATCACCGGCAGAAAAGAGGTGTTGACCGGGAAGGCAAAGTTCGGGATCTTTGGCGATGGAAAAGAACTAGCTCAGATAGCATTTGCAAAACAGTTCAGGAACGGGGACTGGCGTTCGGGTTATTACCGGGATCAGACTTTCATGCTGGCTGCAGGATTGTTGACGCCTAAGGAATTTTTCGCACAGCTTTACGGGGAAACAGAGGTAAGCCTGAATCCGGGGAATGCCGGGCGGTCTTTCAATAACCATTTTTCCACCCGCAGCATTAATGGTGACGGCACATGGAGGAATCTGATGGATCAAAAGAATTCATCGGCCGATATATCGCCGACGGCCGGACAAATGCCCAGGCTTCTGGGACTTGCCTGGGCTTCGAAACTATACCGCAATATACCTGAGCTCCATAATTTCAAAACCCTGACCGACGGCGGGAACGAGGTTGCATTTGGGACCATAGGCGATGCAAGCACTTCCGAAGGCCATTTCTGGGAAACGATAAATGCGGCAGCCGTTTTGCAGGTCCCGGTAGCCCTGGCGATCTGGGATGATGGATACGGCATTTCCGTTCCCCGGAAATATCAGACTGCAAAAGAAAGTATTTCGGCGGCCCTGCAGGGATTCGGACGGGAAGAAGACAAAAACGGGATCGTAATTCTCAAGGGGAAAGGATGGGATTACCCGGAACTGTGTAAATTATTTGCCCGCGGAGTAAGAATCGCAAGGGAGGATCATGTACCGGTGGTATTTCATATTGATGAAATGACCCAGCCGCTTGGCCATTCCACTTCCGGATCGCACGAACGTTATAAATCGCCTGAAAGACTTAGCTGGGAAAAGGACTATGATCCCATTGCCAGGATGAGGGAGTGGATAGTCATAACCGGCCTTGGGACTGCAGAGGAACTTGATGGAATTGAGGCCGAAACCCTTGAATTAGCCCGGAAGGCAAGGAGGGAGGCCTGGGCTGACTATACAGGGCCCATGATTGCCGAACGGGATAATCTCCTGGGCATCCTGGAGAACCGGAACTGTTTGTGCAAGCGGGAGGGCTACGATAAGGCAGGTTCAATTTCTTCAGGCCTTAAAAAAATTCCTGCACCGATACGCAAGGATATTTTCAGTGCCGCCCGGAAAATATTGCGGCATATCTGTGCCGATTGCGAGATGAGGGAACAGCTTCAAAAGGATCTGTCCGGTTGGCTGCAAAGGAACATTGAAGATAGTGCGGTCCGGTACAATACTTTTTTATATAATGAATCCCGCTTTTCAACATTGAATGTAAAACCGGCCGGGCCACGCTATGCCGAAGATGCGCCTGAAGTGCCCGGGCGCGAGATATTGCGGGATTTCTGGGACCGGGCCCTTGAACGTGAATCAAGGCTTTTTATTTTCGGTCAGGATACCGGAAAAATTGGAGGCGTCAACCAGTCATACGAAGGGCTTCAGCAAAAATACGGCGAACTGAGAGTAAGCGATACCGGGATACGCGAAACTACTATTCTGGGACAGGCCATTGGAATGGCACTCCGGGGCTTGCGCCCTGTGGCGGAGATCCAGTACCTTGATTACCTGCTATATGCCCTGCAGACTTTCAGCGATGACCTCGCGACCACCCATTACCGCACCGGGGGAGGGCAGAGTGTCCCTGTGATTGTGGTGACCCGCGGTCACCGGCTGGAAGGCATATGGCATGCCGGCTCGCCGGTTAGTATGGTAATTAACTCTATAAGAGGAGTATATGTCTGTGTCCCAAGAAATATGACACAAGCTGCAGGTTTTTACAACACCCTGCTGGAAGGGCAGGATCCTGCCATAGTCATTGAACCTCTCAACGGTTACAGGCTTAAGGAAAAGAGGCCTGAGAACACCGGCGAATACAGGATTCCCCTGGGGGTCCCTGAAATACTCAGACAGGGGGATGACGTCACCATAGTGACCTACGGCTCATGTGTGCGGATTGCCCAGGATGCTGTCCGGCAGCTGGAGGATTTCAATATATCGGCCGAGCTGATAGATGTCCAGACGCTGCTTCCTTTTGACCTGCCTGACATTGTGCTGGGCTCACTGAAAAAAACCGGCAGGGTGCTGTTCTTTGACGAGGATGTGCCCGGAGGGGCAACATCCTACATGATGCAGCAGGTTCTGGAGGACAGGGGCGGCTTTTTTTACCTTGATTCCGAGCCTCAGACGCTTACGGGGAAGGACCACCGCACAGCCTATTCGTCCGATGGCGACTATTTTTCAAATCCCAACGCCGAAGATGTATTTGACAGGGTCTATGAAATGATGCACAAGTCGGATACAAAGAAATATCCTAAGCTTTTCTGAAGTACCGGGCACAATAAGTCTCAGCCTTTCAGCCGCCGGATTTTGATATTGAAGGAGGCCATAAACACCGGCCAGTCAAAAGAAACGCGTTTCAGCCTTTCAGCCGCCGGATTTTGATATTGAAGGAAGCCATAAACACCGACATGAAGGGGCTGATAATGTTGAAAAAAGCATAAGGCAGGTAGGTAAAGGTAGGAACACCGAGCACCGCGCTCTGGGTGGCCCCGCAGGTATTCCATGGTATGAGCACCGAGGTAACAGTTCCCGAGTCTTCCAGGGTCCGGCTGAGTACTTCCGGCTTTAAGTTCCTGTCCGCATAGGTTTTGGAAAACATCCTGCCGGGAACAACTATCGATATATACTGGTCGGAAGCGGTGATGTTGAAAAACAGGCATGTGGCTGCCGTAGTGGCAACCAGTGAACCGGTAGATTTTGCAAAGTGCATAAGTCCCGAGGTTATCCTTACCAGCATTCCGGCCGCTTCCATAACCCCTCCGAAGATCATGGCCGTCATAATAAGCCAGATCGTATTGAGCATTCCTGCCATTCCGCCGGTGGCAAGGAGATCGCTCACCTGGGGATCCGGGGTGGCTATGGCGATCCTGCCCCCCATGCTTTTCATTATGGCAACATAGGACGATATGGCATAATTGCCGGTAACCCCCGAGACGGCCTCTATCACCCCGGGCTGAAATATTACGGCAAAAATGGCTCCGAGAAGCGTTCCCGCAAGCAGGGCGGGAATGGGGGGCGTTTTACTCACAATAATGATCACAAGGGCCACGGGCACTATGAACAGAATGGGTGATATATAAAATGTGCCCTCGAGTGCCGAAAGGGTCGCCTGGACATTGGCCTCCTGAGCTGCCGGCCTGAAGAAAAAGCCCAGTACAATGAAGATCACCATCGTGATTATAATTGAAGGGGCCGTAGTCAGGAACATATACCTTATATGCGTGAAAAGATCGGTGCCGGCCATGGCGGGAGCAAGGTTGGTCGTGTCTGAGAGGGGAGACATCTTATCCCCGAAATAAGCTCCTGAAATTATGGCGCCGGCCACCATTCCCTCATGAAAACCCAGTGCAATGCCTATGCCCACAAGGGCAATCCCAATGGTTGCCACCGTTGACCATGAGCTGCCTGTTGCAACCGAAACCATGGCCGAAATAACCACACAGGCCAGCAGGAATATATGCGGATCCAGAATCTTCAGTCCGTAATAGATCATCGAAGGCACTACTCCGCTTAACAGCCAGGTGCCGGCGAGGGAACCGATAAGAAGCAAAATAAGCATTGAAGGCATTGCCGATCCTATGCTTTTGACTATCCTTTCCCTTATGGTGTACCAGTTATGGCCGAGCCTCACGGCAATGACCGCCCCCACTGCTGCTGCCAGCAACAGTGCAAGCTGGTTGGGCCCAAAAAGAGCGTCATCGCCGAAAAGATAGACATTAAGAGATAAAAGAAGGATGAGGAGAAACAGCGGTATAGATGCCTGAAGCAGGGTGGGTTTACGTGTGTGTTTGTCCATTTCCATGTATGTGCCTGGCAAAGCCTGATCAGTGGGCGAAGATCCGGCCGGTTATTTTTTTATATTCTACGATGCGGTAATAATCAGTGGGATAAAGGCCAACCTGGGTCATAACCGGACGGAGGGTAAAGGTAACATTCAGTTGCCTTATCCTGCCCTGGCTGTCGAGGTCGAAATTCACGAATTTTTCCCGCATCGCCTGATTTTTCCATGATGCCCTGAAAGTATCATAATGCCAGTGTTCCAGGGTGGCAACCATTTCAGGGTCTTCCCAGAACTCAAGTTCAAGCCGGCCGTCACCGGACAGCCTCACTTCTACCATATCGTAAACCCGATCGTGGTATAATCCGGTATAATCAGCAAGGGAAAGCGAGGGGGCGGTGCCCGTTATCCTGGCGCTGTCAATCGATTCCCTTCTTTGCATTGCCGACTCCATATTCCGGTTGTGACCGGAAAGGTACAGTTCATTCCAGTCATATTCCCTTTCGATCCCAAGGAAAGAGTCTATGATATGGTTTACCAGGGCCGGTCTGAAACCGCAAAAAAGATTGCCTGCTGCAAATATGCCCAGATCAAGTCCGGGCACAAGTGCGACCACTGAATTCATGCCATCTGTGGCGCCGCTGTGGTGCAGTACCCGGTA
>SKQJ01000370.1 GCA_007119075.1 Bacteroidales bacterium
ATAACTGATTATCAATTTGCAGCATTTAATTTTGTTGCCTTTCCAGACAGTATGAACGTAAAATTAATAATTTAAAAGGAAAGTGTTAATTTTACGGGCCAAACAACAAATACTCGCAACGATGAATTTTGTGGAAGAGCTGCAGTGGCGCGGCATGGTGCACGATATGATGCCGGGCACAGGTGAGCTGCTGACCCGGGAAATGACAACTGCCTACGTGGGCATCGACCCCACTGCAGGATCGCTGCACATAGGCCACCTGGTTTCTGTTATGCTGCTAAAGCATTTTCAGCGTGCCGGCCACAAGCCGCTGGCACTGGTGGGAGGCGCCACCGGAATGATCGGCGACCCCAGCGGGAAGGCCGAAGAGAGGGCTCTGCTCGATGAGGAGACCCTCATTCGCAACCAGGAATCGATCAAAAAGCAGCTTGCCCGCTTCCTGGATTTCACCGGAGGCGACAACCGGGCTGAAATGGTCAATAATTACGACTGGATGAAGGATTTTACCTTTCTCGAATTCATCAGGGACGTGGGCAAGCATATCACCGTCAGCTATATGATGGCCAAGGATTCGGTCAAAAAAAGGCTCGAGACCGGTTTGTCATTTACGGAATTCAGCTACCAGCTTGTGCAGGGATACGATTTCCTGCATCTTTACCTTGCCAAAAACTGCCGGCTACAGATGGGCGGCTCCGACCAGTGGGGCAATATTGTCACCGGCACCGAGCTGATCAGGCGAAAGGCCGGCGGTGAGGCATTCGCCCTTACCTGTCCGCTGATAACCAGGGCCGACGGCACCAAGTTCGGGAAAACCGAAGCCGGCAATGTCTGGCTCGACCGGGAAATGACCTCTCCCTACCGGTTCTACCAGTTCTGGCTGAACGTGTCGGACGAGGATGCCGCAAAATATATCAGGATATTCACCATGCTGACCAGGGATGAAATTGAACGGGCCGTAGAGACTCATGCAGAATCGCCCCACGAGCGCCATCTTCAGAAGCTTCTGGCCGAAGAGGTCACTGTGATGGTGCACTCCCGGGCCGACTACGAGGCTGCCGTTGAGGCCTCCCAGATCCTGTTCGGAAAGGGGACTGCCGAAACGCTCTCGCGGCTTGATGAGGCCAGTTTCCTTGATCTGTTCGAAGGGGTCCCCAGGCACGCTGTCCCTGCCGGTCTGCTCGAACAGCCGGTGCCCCTTGCCGACCTGCTCTCGGGCCATACCGGTATCTTTTCAAGCAAGGGGGAGTACCGTCGGCTTGTAAGCGGCGGGGGACTGGCTATCAACAAGCAAAAGGTGGCCGACCCCGACCGGGCCGCCGCCAGGAGCGATCTTATCAACGGCAAGTACCTGCTTGTGCAGAAAGGGAAGAAAAATTACTTCCTGATCGTTGCCGGGTAATCCTTTGAATCAGGAGCAATAATTTTTATCATAACCTGTTATTAATACAATCTCTGCAGCCTTGAAGGCTCTTCCCGCAAACAAAAAATCTTTCTGGTAATGGAAAAAAAGGTCAAAACTTCCCCGGACAATTCGATGGACGGGCTTTTGTTGTTCATTTACCGCAATATGGGCATTCTTGTTGGCGTTACCCTTGCCGCCCTTGCCGTTTCGGTTGTCGTCTCGCTGCTTATTACGCCCCGCTACCGTTCCACCGTAGTTCTCTATCCGTCCACTTCGGTAACAATATCGAGCACTATCAGGGGGTCGGTGGGCAGCCAGAGGGATATAATGAGCTTTGGCGAAGAGGCCGACTCCGAGCGCCTCATGCAAATGCTGCAGTCGGAATCCATACGCAGCAGCATAATTGAAAGATACAACCTGATGGAGCATTACGGGATAGACCCCGAAAGCCGTTTCCCCAATACCGCCCTTCATAACAAATTCCGGAAAAATGTCCGTTTCCGCAAGACACCTTTCAGGGCCGTGGAGATAGAGGTGCTTGATACCGATCCCGTCATCGCCGCCGCCATCGCCAATGACATTGCTCACCAGCTCGACTCTGTCATGAACAATATGCTCAGGCACCGCGCGCTGCAGTCGCTCGCCATAGCCGAGGCCGAGTACCTGAGAATGAGGCAGGATTATACAGGCTTGCAGGATTCGCTGTCAAGGATCATGGCCATGGGCGTTCTCGATTATGAATCGCAGTCGGGGGTATTCAACGAAGCCTTTGCGATGGCCGTGCGCGACAAGGACAATGAAAGCCTGAACATATTTACCGACAAGCTCAACACCCTTGCCCTGTATGGCGGCTCCTATCTCAGCCTGCTCCACGACATTGAAATAATGAGCGTCAAGATCGGAAGGATGAGGGAAAGCTTTGACGAGGCAAGAGTCAACACCGAGCAGTTCATACCCTATAAATTCATTGTCGACGAGGCAAGGGAAGCCGAGAAGAAAGCCTATCCGGTGCGTTCGCTCATCGTTGCCGCTTCCACGCTGTCTGCCTTTGCCCTGGCTCTTTTCTCCCTTCTGCTCATCGATGCCTTCAGGAGACGGGTGCTGGTCCATCTCAGGTAATCCCCGGAAGGGAAATTCAGCAATTCAAAATCCTTTTTTTGTGACAACCGGTGAGAGATATGACAAATTGCTTGTGACGGGAGGCGGGATCCTGTTTATCCTTGCCAATGCGTTGCTTATGCTGGGGGGCTTTTATTATCTGCCGGTTGTGGCCCTTGTTCCCGTCGTTCTTTACCTTGCGTTTTTTTCCTTCAACGGGCTGTTCATGGCTGTGGTATTTCTTACCCCCCTTTCGGTGGAACTGAGCAGGCTTGCAGGCAATACAATGCCTTTTGACATCTCCCTTCCCACCGAGCCGCTGATAATGATATTGATACTGGTGGTGCTGATGAAAATGATCCATTCGGGCACCTTCAGCAAGGATATAATCTACCACCCGCTGAGCCTGGCGGTGATCTTTTACCTTTCGTGGCTGTTCATTACCACCCTGACCAGCACCATGCCGGTAGTGTCTCTGAAATACCTGGCAGTCAGGCTGGGATATATCTCCCTGTTTTACTTTGTGGGGATAAGTATTTTCAAAGATGCGGCCAATATCAGGGCCTTTATGTGGTGCTATATCGCCGGGCTTGCCCTGGTAGCCGTCATAACCCTGGTTAAGCATTCAGGCTATGCCTTCGAGTCTCACCGGGCCGCCAACATGCTGGTGCGCCCCTTCTACAATGACCACACCGCCTACGGCGCCGCCCTGGCAATGTTCATTCCCATACTGGGGGCGCTGACATTCCGGGGAAACAACAGGCCCCAGCGGTGGTATGCGTGGGCCCTGCTCGGACTTTTTGCCGCCGCGCTGCTGTTTTCCTATTCCCGTGCTGCCTGGCTGAGCGTCCTTGCCGCCCTGGCGGTCTGGATAATCATACTGCTTAAGGTCAAATTCAGCACGCTGATCACATTTTCCGTTATTGCCGCAGGCATAGTCATAATGCTGTGGCATGACATTGAGAGGCGCCTTGAAAAGAATACCCAGGATTCTTCGGCCGATATGGCCGAGCATGTGCAGTCGATCACCAATATCAGCTCCGATGCCTCCAACCTTGAGCGCATCAACAGGTGGAAGGCCGCGCTGGCCATGTGGGGTGAAAAGCCCGTGCTGGGATGGGGGCCGGGCACATATATGTTCCAGTATGCTCCATTCCAGGTTTCGACCGACCGGACCATCATAAGCACCAACTTTGCCGACGGGGGAGATGCGCACAGCGAGTACCTCGGGCCCCTTTCCGAAACAGGGCTGCCCGGAATGATCAGCTTTATGCTGGTGGCCCTGGCTGCGCTCTATACCGGATTCAGGCTCCTTGGCTCGCTGCAGAAGCGAAAGGACCGTATACTGGTTACCGGGGTTTTGCTGGGACTGGTAACGTATCTGACGCATGGTTTTTTGAATAATTTCCTGCACAGCGACAAATCGGCCGTGCCCTTCTGGGGCTTTGCGGCAATCCTGGTGGTGATGGACCTTTACGGGAAAAAATCTCCCCGCGGAGCACCGGCCCGCACCGGCGCTGAAGAACCGCCGTCTACAGCCGGGTAAACTATCCCTGATGCCGGCTGGCAGTGCTTTGATTCGGAGGGAAGACCGTGGGTCAGCTAAACCTTTGCCGGCCCCTTGCCGGCAGCTCTGGGTTTAACCTGCGGATCGGGCTGATCTTCGCGTCAGCTAAACTCGAAGCCAAGAATCGTGATATCGTCGAAAATGGACTTGTTGCCCTCCAGAATGCCGTGATGCCTGACTATCTCATCAATATTGCCGGCAATGGGGTCCCGGTTGGCAAGGAACGCCTCGATCACATCGGTGCCCGATTCCACCAGGTCTTCGTTGAGGATCTCAACCAGTCCGTCGGTATAGCACAAAAGCTTGACATCTTTTTCAATGATAAGCTTCCTTGCCACTATGGGCGGCATTTCCTCGATCATGCCAATGCCCACGCAATGACTTTCCAGATGGGTAAGCGACTTTGTCGCCTTGTTGTATAACAGAGGAGGGTTATGGCCTGCATTCACATAGATCAGCTCCCTGGTCCTGGTATTGTACTTCCCTATGAACAATGTCAGGAACCTTTCACCCATGGTGCTTTCGTTCACCCTGTCGTTGAGCCTTTGCACAAGCTCTTCAAGGAGGATATCGCAGTTGAATATTGCCCGCATATTAGCCTGAAAATTGGCCATTATCAGGGCGGCGGAAATTCCTTTGCCCGAAACATCGCAAATGCAGAAACCATACTGATTGCGGCTCAGTTCAATGAAGTCGTAATAATCGCCTCCGATATCCATATGGGGATGGTAGAATGCCGAGACTGAAAATGCTCCCCCGGAAGGAAGCCGGCCGGCACCGGGAATCAGCATTTCCTGCAGGCGCGAGGCAAGCTCGAGCTCTTTTTTTATTGCTGCCTGCCTGACATTCTCCTCATTGAGCCTGATATTCTCGATAGCCACCACAATGATGTTTGACAGGGTCTGGATAAAATGCAGGTGCTTGATTACAGGGCTCACGCCTTCGCTCTCCTCATCAATATCGCCTATAAGGGCAATGGCAAGATGCCGGTTGTCCCTGATCACGGGAATGGCGATATCGAAACCCTTTACCTGCGATCGGGTATCGGAAGAAATGAAGCTTATCCCCTCAAAGCCCAGAAGGTCTTTTTCGACATCTATCTCGTATTGTGCGCCGTTGAGACCCGAGGAGAGCAGGCACTCCCAGTTTTCGCCCAGCTTATAAAGAAGGATCTTCCCGATTTTGAGCTCCTTCCGCAAAAGGGTCTCATACCTGGAAAGAAGCTTTTCCCGGGACGGGTTCTCATTAATTGCCTGGGTTACTTCAAGCAATGCGTTCAGCTTGAATTTTGTTACCTGCAGGCGGCTGGTCGAGGAGTTTTCAGACATTCTGACGAAAACTATTTGCCACTAAGGTAATACTTTGCCTGAATAATTCAAAAATACAGGATTTTAATCAATATTTGAATCCACCCTCCCGGCAGGCGGCGGTTCGCTCTTTCAATACGCGTTTTGAGACAATCAGTCCTTTACCCTTTCCGCATAGGTCTTCGTCCGGGTGTCAACCTTTATCTTATCGCCCTGGTTCACGAAAAGGGGGACGTTGATTGTTGCCCCGGTCTGGACTGTTGCGGGCTTGAGCGAGGAGGTAGA
>SKQJ01000205.1 GCA_007119075.1 Bacteroidales bacterium
AGCTGCACAATATAAAAAAAAATCCCGGTTCATCGAAATATGTTATTCGCCCTGGTCATGCGATCCTCGCCGGTGCCCGGGCATCAGGATATGCACGGAAAGCCTGTATGGGCTATCCAGGCGCATTCACACAAGATATACAGAAGGTCATTTTAAGTTCCCTGCGTATCCACCGGAGAGCTAATCTCATAGGGTGTTCCTTTTTTTTCACAGGCTCGACAGAAGCAGGTTGCATCCGGACGGTCATTGAATAAGCAGCATCCTTTTGGTAATAACTGCATTCCCGCTTTGCAACCTGTAGAAGTATATGCCACCGGGATTTCCGGAAGCATTCCAGTTAATGTAATGAGTACCTGCCGGATAAAATTCGCGGGTCAGCAGTGTAACAAACCTGCCGTAAACATCATATAATTCCAGGGTGACATGCCGGGCTGAAGTCAGTGAAAATCCTATCGTGGTTTGCCCGTTGAAGGGATTGGGAAAATTTTGGAACAGATCGGTATCGCTGCTTCTGAGCTCGGGTACGTTCACTGGCACTTCTTTTAAAATAATGCCTCCCTCATTATAAACTGCCAGCCCACCGTTGGTAGCAATCCATTTGTTCCCCAGCGCATCGATCTTGATATCCATGATGCGATTCCTTGGCAATGGTGAATTTCCAGTGTGAAAGTGGGTCCATTCATTGCCATCAAAGCAAAATAGCCCGTTATACACAGATCCCACCCATATATTCTCATCATTGTCAATGGCTACAACTTCGATAGCGTCATCACCGATGAGTGAGGTTTGCGTATTGAACACAGACCATTCTTTACCACTGAGATGGGCAACTCCACTGCTGGTTGAAAGCCATAAGCTGTTTTCGGGAGCGATCTTTATCCCGTGCACATGATCATGGGGTAACCCGGAATTAAGCATATTCCAGACATGCCAGTTAACCCCGTCATATTTCACAAGGCCCTCATAATAGGTTCCTATCCACACATTATCTTCACTGTCAATGGCGACAGAGCAAAAATTATTACTGGGAAGCCCCGAGTTGCCGGTGTGGTAGGTTGTCCATGATGTCCTGTCGAAAAAGACCAGTCCTCCTCTCCACACTCCGATCCAGAGATTGTTTCTTCCGTCAATGGTTATACTACGCACATCGTTACCGGGGAGCCCTGAGTTTGTCCTGTTATAGGTTACCCAGTTTTCACCATCAAAATTCACCATCCCCCGGGACTCGGTGCCAAACCAGGCATGCCCGTGCTGATCGAGGCTGATGCTCCATACCCGGCCATCAGGCAAACCAGAGTTTTCCCCGTTAAAGCAATCAATAACCGGATGCGGGAATTCACGTATGTGAAAAACTCCGCTGTAGCGGGTGGCAACCCAGGTATCACCCTGTCTGTCATGGGCAATCATCTCAATATCATCGTTCAGACCTGTGTTGCCGGTATCGTACACGCTCCAGTTTTTCCCGTCGAAACGGATCACTCCTCCACCCCTGCTACCCATCCAGATGGAATTATCAGCACCATGTGTTATAGAGGTAATACGGTTTGAGGAGATATCAGAAACAGATCTCGTATAGGTTGTCCAGGTCTCGCCATCAAAGCGGGTAACGCCGCCGCCATTGGTTCCGAACCACATATCGCCCTGAGGGTCCTGGTGGATGGCCCAAATATCGTTACTACCCAGTTCAGTATTTTCTGTGGTATAGATTGTCCAGTCGCCGCTTTCATCGATTCGGATCAGTTGTTCATTTGTGCCCACCCAAATTTGCCCATCCCGGTCAAAGTTTATAGCATGTACGGTGTTGCCTGTCATGATGGAATTATCCCTGTTATAAACCACCCATTCCTCGCCGTCATATACAGCCATTCCACCGCTGGTGCCAACCCACACATTGCCATCTGCGCTGATGCCGGTACAATAATAGCTGACAGCCCCCAAACCTATATCGCGGGAACGGAATTCGGTCCATTCGTCACCATCATAAAAAACCAGGCTTGACTGGGTGACCATCCATGCGGAACCTAAGCTGTCAACAGCAATGGCAGCAATACGGTTGGCGGGTATGTCAGAGTTGCCTGTAGTGTAAACTGTCCACTCATCTCCGTTTAACAATGCAAGCCCTCCTCCCCATGTACCGATCCATACAGTTTGATTTTGATCAATCGCCATAGCACGTATCCAGTTTTCCGGCAATCCGGAATTATCCTTAGTGTGCACTTTCCAACGGGTACCGTCAAATACAGCCAGTCCGGATGTCCCGGTGGCAACCCACAAATTGCCCTCGTCGTCAAAACTGAGCGTTTGAATGTTATTTTCAGGTACACCAGTAGTTTTACTGTTAAGAATTAGCCATTCCTGCTGCAGTGTCGATTGCCCCGAAGCGTGATGCCCCGGAATCAGGAAAAGGATGAAAAACATAAACCCCGATACCAGCAGGCATGAAACGGATTTATCATCTATCATTTGTCAGTATTTTGATTTGTATTCCAGCGCCTTCTGGATATTCAATACATCAGGTGCACATATATCCACGAAACAGTCCATCGCAACAGGGCATCTGGCAATGCAGGGAGATACTGCCGGACCAAAATAATAGGTTTCCTGGCAGACTCCCTGCCAGGCAGTGGAACCCCGGCAAACAAAAATGGGTATGGTAATGCCCGAACGGTCCATGAGGCCCCTCCTCAGAATTGCATTAAGTCCGCAGCTCAGCATTCCACTGGCAACCCCTGTCGGGGTAGGGGGTTTAAGAGAAGGTATCTTGCGGGTGAATTTAGGGAGAACCTGGCCGGCAATCCCGCTTTTTTGAGTTTCCCCGGCAAATTCTGAAAAAGCCCTGGCTGAAGCAGCAGCGCTGAAGGCTACGGCTGCCCGGTTGAACAGGTCCTCAGCAGATTCTTCAGTCAATGCCATCTGCCTGATTTCTTCAAAATTATCTGAGTATTCAGCCAGAAATTCACGGGCACCGTCAAAATTGTCGTTTGTCTCTGTCTCCATCCAGTCCACCAGCTCTGCCAGATCGCCTGTTTTTATGTTAATGGTCACAGTATCTTCAATGCCATCGGCAAAAACAGAAATCCTCGCCTTTTCAGGGTCAAAGGCCTCGCCGCCGATTCGTCTGACTGCAATAATATAGTCATCGGTTATCCACTTTATGGGGTAATAATCGTCATTGAATATCACTACTGCTTTGCTTCCGTCCTTATATGTTATTGTATTATAGATAACGAATGTTCCCACAAAGTTCTTGAGGGTTTTGCCGTCTCCCGCATCATTTACGGGATCTCTCAGGCCATGATAGTAAACCGAATATCCGTCTATATGGTCTGCCACGAACAGGAGATCACTGGAAGGGTCGTCCTGCATGTAAAGCATCGCCTCAGCTTCCTTAAGCTGAAAAATCAAGGCTGTATCGCTGGCTTTAATTTCTATTTCTTCATCAAAAGGAATGACAAAATCCATATAACAACTGACAGTATATGTGCCGGCATGCATAAACAGTGTGTCGGGGGCGTTGACCGAAAGGTTGAAGAATTCTCCGCTAACCTGCAGCACGGCATCAATAGGTTCTCCCGACTCATCCAGCGCCGTAAACACGATGGCATTGTCTCTTTTCAATTGAAAATCCATGGCAGAGCCGTCATCCCGGGCAATGTCAATCATCATTCCCCGGGATGAATACCTGTCTTTTGTTACCCTGAGGTAATAATCGGATTGATCCCACGATTTGGAGTCACCTGCTTTCTTTTGACGAGGCAGGTCGGCAAAACCATATGCTACCTGAATAAATCTAATCGCACTGCCGGATTCTCCACCCTTTCTGCCGGTTTTGACGAGCCTTACAACATGATTTTCAATACCGGTGATAGCTGCAAAATAGATTCCGGGAGGAAGATGACCAAGCGAGAGGCGCATGATATGTTTTCCTTCATCGAAAAATACACTTTCCCGCACAAGTTCCTGACCGTGAGGACTCATAATACGTACTGTGATATTTTGAGGCACCGCCGCCTCAAGTGGGATATCGGTTATGTTTTCAAAAGGGTTAGGATAGTGCCGGCCCACCATGAGGCTTGCATCGGGGCTTCGGGGATCCTCCAGTCCCGTGACAGTATACATCAGGACAGTTTCTCCCTGCTGAGATGTAATGGCATAGGCCACCTCCTCGCCCCGGAAATAAAGGGTAGCCCTTGCTTCTTCCAGCGGCATGCCTGTATAATTGTCGGCAACAGAAATATTAAGGGTTAGACTTTCCTGGCTGTTTTCAAGGGGATAGGCTGAAAAACAAAGAGCCAGCCCCCAAAGGACGGAGTAAAAACGTATGGTTTTCATTCGTATAAAGTATAGTTAGCAGTTTGTTTATCTATGTGTTACTAATTCATGATCAAGATAATCTGCTTTTCAATCCATGGATCCCCCATGCTTTATACATTATATTTTGTGTTACGAAGTAACATGGGGGATTCATGAGATAAATTTTTTGTGCCTGCCCTTTTTGTCAAAGCTTCCTGCCAAAAAACAATCTCTCACCATGCAATATCTTACAACTGTCCCCCTCCGAATAAAGAGCATTGATGATTTTCCGGATTACAGACAAGATAAAATAAATATTTAGAAATTCCAAAAAATCAGCCATCCCCTTACCTTGTATGTTAATGATCGCCATAAGGATCAAAAGATCTTGAGGCATTTTTCATTCCCTGGCAAGGATCATGACTTCTGATGACTGGGAATAATATATCAGCAGGGTGTCATTTTTGATGGTGACCAGGTCACCATTCAGGTGCAGGGCATTTAAAAGCTCAATTCCCCATTTAAGGTCGGGCGGAGCCTCAACTGATCTTCCCCCGAAGGCACCAAATTCAAGGAAATCATACTGAAAATTATATATGCCATAAAACGAGTAAGCCAGGGCCTTGATCCTTACAAGGATCCAATCATAAAATTCTATCTCCCATGATTCATCGGTATTCTGGGGGTTATCAGAAAATGTACAGCTTTCCAGGTCACCGTATGTAATCAGTTTCCACCTTCCGAGTAAATCATTTCCCTCTATAGAATGCAGATCCCATGTATCAAGAACAATATTCTGATACATACATAAAGTATCCTGAACCGTTTCGGGTGTCCCATTATTGGCTCCATTCGGCACGTCCGGCAAATCGTTTTTGGCGCAGCCCAAACAAATTGCAGCCATCAATATCAAAAAAGAATTCGGTTTCATGATATTCTCCTTCTCTCACACGATTCCATGCAGGATCTCCTGATTCGGGTGTGACATTTCTCTGGCAACATAAAGTTAAAGTAAAAATCTATTTTTCAAACCGGCGTTATGCTCCCCTCCTCTTCTGCCTGAATTTTTGATATTTTGCAATTTTTTGGGTAACATTACATTAATATGGCCGTTGGTTATATTATTGTTAAATCAAAATACTCAATTATGCTTATAAAAAAATTTATGTCCCTTTCGAAAATTTTCAGTTCCTTAATGATCCTGTCCCTTTTGCTGTTTTCTGCCCGGACCGTGGCTCAGCAGCTGCCCGGCCAGCAGCTTCCTGCTGTCCCGGAATACTCTGATGAGCAGCTGATCGCATTTGTCAATATTGCCCAAAAGATAATCCCCTTGCAGCAGGAAAGCCAGGAAAAAATGATCGGGGA
>SKQJ01000098.1 GCA_007119075.1 Bacteroidales bacterium
AATTACATATGTAAATCATGTATTTTATTTGTATATACGTGGAGAATTTGTGTGGTTTCGGTTATCGCACTGGTTAATTTATTGATGATGTGAACCTTTAATGCTGAAACAATACAACGGCAATCTATTTGATGTCTGTGGACCAATTGTTTAAGTGAGCCTGATAAAATGCTGGTAGTCTTAAGTTAATGAAATGCAATAAACATCATTATTCACTTTTGTCATTTTTTGTTCCGGAATACTTAAATCAATACTTTATAAAATCTAATTAAATATCTGGTTAAATGTTAACTATGTTTTATTTATTAATCGATTTTTTATCGAAAATACATCGTTCAAAGATGTATTTTCATGTTATTCGTACCTGCAGGGTCATTATAATTTTGCCGTTGCTGTCCTAAAGTACCTGAGAACGGCGCAGAACCGTGCCCTGGCAAAGCCGTGCACAAAAAACGGCAGCAAATGAAGCCATTGGCAACAGATGATTATGCCCGGAGAACGGCGCAGAACCGTGCCCTGGCAAAGCCGTGCACAAAAAACGGCAGCAAATGAAGCCATTGGCAACAGATGATTATGCCCGGAGAACGGCTCAAACGCAAGCCAGGTGAATACGTATGAAAAACCGACGCGAAAAGGATGAGGGATTCAGGCAGATGCGCCGGCTCCGGCAGTATCCGGTGTGAACAGCTGATACAAAACAGGGACCACCACCAGGGTCAGAAGAGTCGATGCCGCCAGTCCCCCGATAATGGTCCATCCCATCGGGGCCCACAGAGTGCCCCCTGCCAGGGTCAGAGGAAGAAGTCCCCCGATCGTGGTAAGGGAGGTAAGAACAATAGGCAGGAACCTGGTCTGCCCCGCTTGAACGATTGCATGCGCGGTCTCCACGCCCTCCCTCCTGAGCCGGTTGATATAATCAACCAGGATAATTGAGTTGTTTATTACGATGCCCGTCAGACTGATAAGGCCCACGAAAGCCGTGAAGGAAAAGGTATTTCCCGTTATCAGCAGCATCCATACCGAGCCGATGACCGCCAGGGGGACGGCCGAAAAAATGATCAGCGGCTGGGAAAAGGATCTGAACTGGAATACAAGCACCCCGAATATCGATATGATTGTTATCAGGATCGCCCGTCTCATTCCCGCGAAGGTATCCCTCCTGTTTTCCAGCTCTCCGGCAATATAATAGCCGTACCCTTCGGGAAAGGGGTATTCCCCGAGTTCTTCAAGCAATGGATCCATCACATCATCAAGAGTATGGCCGGAGCGGATATCCGCCAGAACGGCAGCATTCCTTTGCATGTTAAACCGCGATATCAGGCTGGGTTCGGTAACGAATTCAACGGTGGCAAGCTGTTTAAGCGGCAGGTGTTCTCCCGGAAGGGAGGCAACAAATATCCTGTCCAGATCGCTGAACCTGACCTGATCCCGGTGCGGGAGCCTCATGACAATGTCATATTCCCTGCCATCATGATCGCGATACCGGGAAACGGTGATCCCGTTTACGGCCATCCTGACAGTCCTGTCGATTTCGTGGACGGGAACACCGAATATACCGGCTTTTTCACGGTTTATGCTGAAATACAGATCCGTCTGCGATTTGTCCAGTAAGTTCTCCACATTTACGGCTCCTCTTCTGGAACGCACCATCTGCTCGACGTCCCGGGAAATGCCCCTGAGAACATCAACATTGTCGCCGGTAACATAAATTGCCACAGGGGCTTCCACCGGCACGCCCTGCTCAAATTCCCTTACGGTTATCCGTGCCCCGGGGTAAGCAGCGAACTCCGATCTGAGCCGGCTGATAAGCCGGGCGAACTCCCGGGCATCATATTCTTCGAGCTCTACATATATTTCGGCAAAATTCCCGGCAAACTGTCTTGCAAAATGATTATAGTATATCCTGGGATTTCCCTTGCCCGTATTGCTGGCGTAAAGATAAACCCCGGGAATGGTATCCAGCACCGACTCCACCCACCGTGCAGCCCGGTCGGTCCTTTTAATGTCGGTGCCTTCAGGAAGCTCTATCTGGATCATCATCTGGGGAGTTTCGGCCTTGGGAAAAAAACTGATCCCCACAACCGTAAATGCCCAGGCTGAAACTGCAAAAAGGGCGAGAACCGTAAAAAGCGTAAGAGCCTTTCTCCGGAGGGCCGACTCCAGGAGCCGGATATAAGGGCCTTCAACGATGTAATTGATAAAACGCTCGAATACCCGCCAGTTTCTTTTTCGTTTGACGGCCGGTCCCCGGGCAAAGAGCCGGCTTGCAAAAAATGGAGTGAGTGTCAGTGTTATGAACAATGAAACAGTCAGCGTAGCTATTATGGTAACCGGCAGGCTCCTGATGAAATCTCCGGCCTTGTCGGGCAACAACATCAGCGGAATAAAGGCAAGCACTGTTGTAACAGTGGCTGCCGTTACGGGCCACCCTACCTCTGAAGCCGCAAGAAGGGAAGCTTCCCGGGCCGGATAACCCTTCTTAAGGTAGCGGTTCATATTTTCCACCATGACTATGGAATTATCAACCAGCAGCCCCAACGCTACCACCAGCGCAGCTATTGATATCTGTTCGAGTGCAAACCCCGACAGGTCGACAATGCCAAGCCCGATCAGCACTGAAGCGGGAATAGCAAGGATCACGATCAGCGACGACCTTACCCCCATTGTGAAAAAAATCACCAGTCCCACCAGGAATATCCCCTGGTACAGGTTGTTCAGGAAGCCGTTTATCCTGCGGTCCACGATCAGGGACTGGTCAAAAACCCTGACAAGGCGAATATCATTCCCCAAAGAATTTTCATATTCGTTTATTTGTCTGTCAATATCCCCGACAAGATTAAAGATATTGACTCCCTCCTTTTGCTGTACTGTCAGGTATACCGCAGTTGTTCCCATGAACCGGGCCAGGTAATTATTGTCGCCGTACCTGAACCCGACATCAGCAATATTTTCAAGATAAATGAGCTGTCCGCCGAACGATCCCACCACGGTGCGTTCCAGTTCCGACGGATCGCTGAAAGACCCGGAAGTCTTAATTCCGAACGAGCGTCCGTCGAGAGTGAGGGTGCCTCCGGGAATACTCGCATTATTGCTCCGGATGGCATCTATGACATTTCCGGCCGAAATATTCATGGCTGCCATCTTTTCAAGATCGGGCGACACCCTTAGCTCTCTTTCGGGTATTGCATGGAGCTCCACTTTCCTGACGCCGCTGACCGATTCAATCCGCCTTTTCAGCCCTTCAGCGCTTCTTTCAAGCTGATAATATTCAGCCGATCCCGAAACAAATGCCAGTTGCATAACGGCCACATCAGTGCTGGTCCACTGAATAAATTCCATGCTGAGAATATCCTCCGGCAGGGTGCCTGAAACGGCATTAACGGCCGAAACCATTTCGCTGTATTTCTCCCTGGCATCGGTTCCGTGTTCAAATTCCACGCTGATGGTGGCAATGCCGTGCCTGAGGGTGGTATTTATCTTGCGGATATCATCAAGCTCGTTTACCGCCTCCTCGATGGGAATCGCGACCAGATGCTCCATGTCGGCCGGCCCGGCCCCTGGATAGATCACCACTGCCGATCCGCCGGAAATATAGGTGGCGGGATTTTCCATTCTGGGCATGGTAAAAAAAGACAATAATCCACCGGCAAGCATCAATAAAAAAATGATGATTGCAAAATGGTAATTGTCGAGGAAAAAGCGGGTTAGCCGCATTTGTTTAAACTGTTATTTTAAAAGGCATGATCCTGCAATTCCGTATCAGCGCGGTCCGTGAACTCTTACCGGCTGGCCCTGCCTGGCAAACCGGGCCCCGTCTGTTATGATGCTGTCGCCGGCTTTGATACTGCCTGTTACCAGGAGACCCGTATCGGTAATTTCCTCAATTCTCACCTGAGCCCTGAAAGCCTTCCCGCTGCGGTAAACATATATTGAACCCTCCCTGCCATTTGCTTCAACCAGAGCTTCCGGGGGCACGGTGATATAATTTCCGGTGCGGGAGGTCATTATTGTTGCCTTGCCGATAAAACCGGCCATTAATCTTTTTTCAGGAGAGGAGATCGCGATGTTGATGCCGAATGCTCCCGTATAGGGGTCGGCCATACCCGGCACATCGGCGACAAAGGCATCGAAGACCTTTTCCGGGTAGGCATCGAACCTGACCAGGGCCCTGTCGCCCTCGCCGATATGAACAAAGTCCCTGTCCGTTACCGCCACGGTCAACAGCCATTGATCCCTTGATGCAGCAAACAGCAGGGCCGGAAATCCCGGGGAGATGATCTCATTTTCCTCTGCAAGGATCTTCATCACATGTCCGTCAACTGGCGCCCTGATTACCGAATGGTCAAGATTGAATCTTGCGACCGAGCGCGCCGATTCAGCCAGTTCGAGAGCGGTTCCGGCATTTTGCAGTCGTTCAAGGGTGACCACGGTGTCGGCATAAAGGCTTTCCATCCTCTCATGATCCCGCAGGGCTTTTTCATGCATCAGCTCGGCCTGGCGCAGCTGGGACCGGATTTCGTCCAGGTTCAGTGAGGCCATGGTTTCACCGGCGTTGACAAACTGGCCTTCGCGGACTGATATGTGGTCGATTATGCCTCCTGTTTTGAAGCTTAGCTTCAGCTCGGCCGAGGGCTTAAGCCTGCCGCTTGTATTTATGCTGTGGCGAAAAACCGATTCCTCTGCAACAGTGATTGTCACCGGCAAAATCTCAACGACGGGTTCATGCTCCGCCTGCTGCCTGCATGAACATACCAGCATGATCATGAATAGCAGGGCCACATGCCGGTCTGAAGGAAATTGCATAAACATTAGTCTGCCGGTTAAATAATATATCCGATAAAAATACATATTCCTTCATAAAAAATCCATTATGAAAAGACTTGCCGGCAAAACAAATTTACGGCTGTTCCGCCTTCTTCATAAAAATCCATTATTAAAAGACTCACTGGTAAATCAAATTTCCGGTTGGAGGCATTAAAGTATATCAAATATTTAAGAAAGTCGCCCCGAATATGTGATTTTCCTTAAAAATCATTAATTTCATGTTCTCAAATCAAGCCATAACCGGATAACCTTTAAATTATTTAAGCCACAATGGAAAAATACAATCTTTCCCCCGTTGAAAAATCTTTCTTCAGGCAGAGCAGGAACAAAAGCGTCACTACTCAAATTCCCTATATTTCAGTCGATAACTTCCCCAAGCTGGGATTGTTCACGGCACTAAGGTTCCTTGAATGGGTTTCCGAAAATCCGAACGGCGTCGTCAGTCTGCCGACAGGAAAAACCCCCGAATTTTTCATCAAATGGACCAACAGGATCGTAAACAACTGGGATGACAGCCAGATAAAGGAATTAAGGAAAAACTACGGATTGAACAAAAAGAGAAAACCCGACCTGAAAAACCTGCAGTTTGTCCAGATCGATGAATTTTATCCTATAAGCAGCTCCCAGCATAACAGTTTTTATCATTATGTCAGCGAGTATTACATCAAAGGATTCGGATTGAATCCGGAGAAGGCGCTGGTCATAAATTCCGATGCCATTCCCCTTCCGGAGGGAAAACATTATTCCGAAATATTTCCCGACAACCGTGTGGATCTCTCACTCAGGTACAGGGAAGCGAAAACTTCTTTTGAACAGCTTCAGCAGAAGGCTGT
>SKQJ01000024.1 GCA_007119075.1 Bacteroidales bacterium
CCGGGGTACAGGGCCGTCAGCCTTGACGATCTCAGGGAGGTCTATTACGAGCAGGCCGCGGCGCTTTTTGATGCAGGCGCCGATATCCTCCTGCTTGAAACCGTTTTCGACACCCTGAATGCCAAAGCGGCCCTCAGCGCGATAAACAGGCTGTTTGGCAACAGGAAGCGCGCCATTCCCGTGATGCTTTCGTTCACGATTACCGATGCAAGCGGCAGGACGCTCTCGGGCCAGACACTCGAAGCTTTTGTTTACTCGGTGTCCCATTTTCCCTTGATGAGCATCGGATTGAATTGTGCCCTGGGAGCCAAAGAGCTCAGCTCACACATTGAAGAATTAAGCGGGCTGACCCCGTTTCATACCAGCATCTATCCCAATGCAGGCCTGCCCAACCAGTTCGGGGAATATGATGAAACGCCCGAGGAAATGGCGGTATTCATGGAAACATTCCTTCAGAAAGGACTGGTGAACATAATCGGCGGGTGTTGTGGCACTACCGGCGAACATATCAGGATCTTCAGCCGGCTCGCACAACAGGCCAGGGTAAGGGTTCCGGTTGACAAAAAACCGGCCCTGAGGCTGAGCGGGCTCGAGCCGCTGCCTGTTTTCGAGGGAAGCAATTTTATAAATATCGGGGAACGCACCAATGTATCAGGTTCAAGGAAATTCGCCCGGCTTATAAGGGAGGACAGATTTGACGAAGCACTGGAAATAGCGCGGCAACAGATTGAAAGCGGGGCGCAGATCATAGATGTCAATATGGACGATGCGATGCTCGATGCCGAAAAGTCAATGGTAAGGTTACTGAATCTCATGGCCGCCGAACCGGATATTGCAAGGGTTCCGGTAATGGTCGATTCCTCCAGGTGGTCGGTGCTCGAAGCGGGGTTGAAGTGCCTCCAGGGAAAGGGGGTGGTTAATTCAATAAGCCTGAAGGAAGGAGAAGAGGTTTTCCTTGACCAGGCGAGGGTTGTCAGGGACCTTGGCGCGGCGGTCGTGGTCATGGCCTTCGACGAGAAGGGCCAGGCCGATACGTTTGAGCGAAGAAAAGAGATCTGCGGCAGGGCCTACGAGCTCCTTGTCAGCAGGGTTGGTTTTCCTCCCGAAGATATAATTTTTGATCCCAATATCCTTACTATCTGCACCGGGATGGAAGAGCATGATAATTATGCGGTCGATTTTCTCAAATCGGTCGAATGGATCAGGGCAAATCTTCCATATGCCAGTGTAAGCGGCGGAGTTTCAAATCTTTCGTTTTCCTTCCGGGGAAACGACCACATCAGGGAAGCCATGCATTCTGCTTTCCTGTATCATGCCACAAGGGCGGGACTGAACATGGGGATAGTAAATGCCGGATCGCTGAAGGTCTATGACCAGTTGCCTGCCGATCTGCTGACCCTTGTCGAAGATGCCATATTCAACCGGAGAGAGGATTCTGCCCAGAGGCTTACGGAGTTTGCCGAAAAATCGGGCAAAGCGGGTGAAAAAGAAGCTGTGGGTGTAGCCGAATGGAGAGAAAAACCCGTAAGGGACAGGATAATCCATGCACTGGTAAACGGGATGGACCAGTTTATCACGGCCGACGTGGAGGAGGCCCGCGGAAGCTTTGCCAGGTCGCTGGAACTTATTGAAGGTCCCCTGATGGAAGGCATGAATGTTGTCGGCGACCTGTTCGGGGAAGGAAAAATGTTCCTGCCCCAGGTAGTAAAGAGCGCGCGGGTGATGAAAAAGGCGGTGGCATATCTCCAGCCTTTCATCGAACAGGAAAAAGCCGAAGGCGACACCCGGAAAAATGCAGGCAAGGTGGTCATGGCGACCGTAAAGGGCGACGTTCACGACATAGGAAAAAACATTGTAGGCGTAGTGCTTGGATGCAATAACTACGAGGTGATCGACCTTGGCGTGATGGTTCCCTCCGAGATCATTATCGGCACTGCGATCAGGGAAAAGGCCGATGTTGTCGGCCTGAGCGGCCTGATTACCCCCTCGCTCGAGGAAATGGTCCATGTAGCGGGACAGATGCAGTCAAGGGGGCTGGACATACCGCTGCTTATAGGAGGTGCCACCACAAGCGAGATGCATACCGCAGTAAAGATAGCGCCCGGATATGACAGTCCGGTAATCCACGTGCGGGATGCTTCAAAATGCACCGGGGTGCTGTCGTCGCTGCTTTCACCGGAGCAAAAACCCGGCTATGTCAGGCAAATGGGCCAGCGCTATGAAAGTCTCAGGGAAAGACAGAAAAACATAAGGGCCGGGAAGCAATATGTCAGCCTGGAGAAGGCCAGGCAGAACAGGTTCGTCTTCGATCCTGCCCGGGCACACATTGTCACTCCTTCTGAAGGCGAAATCGTTTTGCAAAAACTGCCGGCAAAAACCCTTATCCCTTATATTGACTGGACGTTCTTTTTCCATGCCTGGGAGATCAGGGGCAGGTACCCGGCAATACTCGAGGATCCCGTCAAAGGGACGGAAGCCGCCAGGCTCTATAAGGACGCCCTGGATATGCTGGACAGGATCATGAAAAACGATATGCTTGAGATAAACGGCATTGCCGTGTTCTATCCTGCCGCCTCTTCCGGTGACGATGTCATCATTTACAACGATCCTGACAGGGAGAAGGAAATGGCCCGGTTCCATTTTCTCCGTAACCAGGAAAAAAAAGAGGCAGGAGTTCCCAACCTGTGCCTTGCCGATTTCATTGCGCCTGCTGAAACCGGCATTGCCGATTTTATGGGACTCTTTGCCGTTACCGCCGGAAAAGGGATCGGCCGGTGGATAAAAAAGTTTGAAGACGATCATGACGATTACAGCAGCATCATGCTAAAAATACTGGCCGACAGGCTAGCGGAGGCTTTCGCGGAATACCTGCATGAAAAGGTCAGAAAAGAATACTGGGGATATGACGGGGATGAAAATTTCAGTCCGCCCGAATTGCTGAAGGAAACCTACCGGGGCATAAGACCTGCACCCGGCTATCCTGCCTGTCCGGAACATTCGGAAAAAGAAACACTTTTCAAAGTTCTCGGCGCACCGGAAAAAACCGGCATCATGCTTACCGAAAGCTACATGATGCAGCCTGCCGCCTCGGTTTGCGGATACTATTTTGCCCATCCCGAAAGCAGGTATTTCAATATTGGAAGAGTCCTTGAAGACCAGGTAATTGATTATGCCACGCGGAAAGGGATTACGGCCCCACAGGCGAGCACGCTTCTCTCGCCCCTGATCGGGTAACGAAGGGGGCCTTTGATTCCCGGATGTCCGGCGCCTTGTATCCATGAAGCATCCCCCTGCGGTGCGTGAGGCCTTTGGATAACTTGTCTGCCTGGCGAATCAAAGAGCCAGGATTTCGGCTATTTTCTTGAGCTCAACGTTTATCTTGTCATGATGTTTGATCGTCTTTTCAAAGGGCGTGAACACTATCTCCCTGTTTACGGAACCCACCATTTCCCCCCTTTTGCCATCCAGCAGCCGTAATACAGCCTGGTAACCGAGTCCGCTGGCCAGGATACGGTCATAGGCGGTAGGGCTGCCGCCCCGCTGGATATGCCCGAGTATGGTAACCCTTGTCCCGTAATCGGGAAACCTTTCATTCACGATCTTTTTGACTTCCATGGCACCTCCGAAATCATCTCCTTCCGATACAATTATAATGGCCGATGACTCCTCTTCGGAAAACCTCTTTTCAAGCCTGTCCAGCAGCTCTTCGATATGGGTTTTTGTTTCCGGGATAAGGATCTTTTTTGCCCCGCTTGCTATACCGCTGCGAAGAGCTATAAACCCGGCATCACGGCCCATAACTTCGACAATAAAGAGACGGTCGTGCGAATGGGCCGTATCCCTCAGTCTGTCAACAGCCCATACCACGGTATTTACTGCAGTATCATATCCTATTGTATAGTCAGTGCCATAAAGGTCGTTGTCAACAGTCCCCGGCATACCTGTTACCGGGAAATCAAATTCTTCCATGAATATCTTTCCCCCGGCGAAGGTCCCGTCGCCGCCGATAAGAACCAGTGCGTCGATCTCATGTTTTTTAAGGTTCTCCCGGGCTTTCCTTCGGCCTTCCTCAGTCCTGAATTCCTCGCTCCTGGCGCTTTTCAGTATCGTTCCGCCCAGTGAGATTATGTTTTCAACGCCCAGCTTGTCCAGGGGCTTTATCATGCCGCTGATCATACCGTTATAACCCCTGTAAATGCCGGCAACTTCAATTTTATGATAGAGGCCTGTTTTTACCACCGCCCTGATGGCGGCGTTCATGCCGGGCGAGTCACCTCCGGATGTCAATACGCCGATTTTTTTTATTTTTCCCATTTCTCTTTTGCTTTTATTTTATAATTAAATTAATAAAACCACCACCGGGGAGGCGGGCAGAATGTAATTTACGAAAAAGACGCCTGGAAAACAACACCAACGGCTTTGATGCGCCTTTAATGTGCCCCGGTGGCCCCAGTTCCCGGCGGCGACTGGCGCGCTATGGCGCGGGGGAGAGTTCGTGCATGCAAACAAAAAAGAGCCGGGATCAACCGGCTCCTTTACTCCGCAAATCGAAACGCAAACCATAACTGCCGCCTCAATCAGTAACGGCGGTCATGGCGGCGCTCATCTTCATGTTCGTGCGCCCCGACTTCTTCCTCGTCGAGAACTTCTCCATCATGGGTGATTTTTAAAATTCTGGATTCTTCTTCTTCCGTTTTTTCTATTTTTACCCTGTATACAGTGCCTTCTTCAGGATCGGTCACCAGAAAAGCCTCTGATGGCCTCCAATCCGCGTAATCCTCCCGGAGCGTTTCCTGAACTTCCTCCGGCAGGCTGTCAGGATCAAGCGATCTTGCCTGGTCCATTGCTCCCCTCCGACCATGTTCGTGATGCATGTGCTGGTCCTGGCGGTTTTCGCCATGATGCATATGCTGCTCCCGGTTACGCTCGCCATGATCCTGCTGTTCCTCTGTACCGTCAGATTCCTGGCGGCCTCTCTGAAGATCCCTGTCATATTCATCTTCATCTTCCCGTATTTCAGCATCCTCTTCTTCGATAATCTCACCAAGTCGTGTCATTGTCACGATTTTGGCCTCCTCATTATCGGCATCATGCAATTTTACCCTGTAGACAGTGCCTTCTTCTGGATCGCTTTCCAGTGAAGCTTCAACAGGGATCCAGTCCCCGTATTCGCTTTTAAGGGTATCCCTGACAGTCTGAGGCAGTCCGTCGATCTCCATTGTTCTTTCATCACGCGGGAGGTCCCTTCTCTCCTGTTCCTGCCGGTCCCGGCTTTCCTGCTCCTGTCTTTGCTGTTCCTGCCTTTCCTGGCCCTGTCTTTCCTGCTCCTGAATGGATGTATAGCCAGGATTTACGGCAACAAACAATCCTAAAACAAGTGTAGCTATGATAAATTTAATCCGTTTCATAATATTGATTTTAATTAACAATCCTTACGTATTTAAACCACACTATTTAGTATCAGAATTGTGCCATAAAATCGCAAACAGTAAATCTCACTGCTTGTCAGTTACTTAACCATCTGAAGAAATATCACGAAATGTATAAGAAATATACAAGTGTGGAAAGTAGAAACACATTTTACTATGAGGGCATCTCTTTTTTGCTTGAATCCGGGGGCCG
>SKQJ01000421.1 GCA_007119075.1 Bacteroidales bacterium
AGTTCAGAAAACGGTATATTGACAATTCTGTGATTTTACCGGATTATATCCTTTATTCATACCTCAATGCCTCCACAGGGTTTCTTCTTGCTGCCCTCCAGGTCTGCCAGCTTACCGTCAGCAATGCAATCCCCATTGCCAGTAGTCCTGCCAGGGCAAAGATCCACCAACTCAATTCAGTTTTGTATGCAAAACTCTGAAGCCACCGGTTCATGGAATACCACGCAACAGGCGTGGCAATAATAAAAGCTATGACCACCCATTTAACAAAATCCAAATTCAGCATTTTCATCACCTCCCATACTTTCGCACCATTCACCTTGCGGATGCCAATCTCCTTTATCCTGCTTTTAGTGGAGAAATCGGCCAGCCCGTAAAGTCCTACTGATGAGATGAACAAGGCTATTAAAGCAACTATTTTAAGCGATGATGCCCTTCTCTCTTCCTGCTGGTACATCCCACCCAGGTATTCATCATAGAACTGGAAGGAGAATTCATATCCGGGCAAAACCTCTAGAAATGTTTTCTTTACCTGGTTGATCGTAGCCGGCACATCCCGGGGGTCGATCCGCACCGTAATATGTGATAAACCATCACCGTTGGCAATCATCAGGGCACCGATCTCATGATACAGGTCCTGAAAATGGAAGTCGTCAACCAGACCGACAACTTCGAAACCAAACATGCTCTTCCCCTCGAAGTATTCCCATTCTGACTGTATCATCGCTTTCCTGTTGATCAGGCAAACTTCCTTGCTTTCACCGGGAAAGAAATTCCTGCCCTCAACCACAGGTATGCCGAAAGTGGGGAGAAACCGGTGATCGCTGCTGATTACCGACACCCTGCCATGTTCGGGATTTACGCTATGGTTCCAGATGCCGCCCGGAGTACCGTGAGAATGACATGCACTGACAATGCCTGGAATGGAATTCATTGCATCAATCAGTATACCAGCCTTTTCTCCCGCCTGCCAGTGGATCGGTACGCGCACCAATTGTTCGGTGCTGAACCCAAAATCCATATTCCTGACATAATTAATCTGACGTGAAATGACAAACAGAGACACCAGAATGGCAATAGATACTGCAAACTGTATCACATTGAGCGTTTTCCGGAAAGTGTAGGATCCTTTCTTTCCTGACACCCTTCTGCACATTAAATCCCTGGCCTTTACCCGAAGGGCAATACCTGCAGGATACAACGCAGGTACAACGGAAATAACAATCAGGATCATTATCCCCGAAAGGATAATCAAAGGCGAGCCCAACAGATCCTGTAAATGGATCGCCTTGCCAAACATCTCTTCAAAAACAGGTTTGATAAAAATCCCCAGGTACACAGCGATGCCAAGAGAAATAAGGACTGTAATGAACGCCTCTTTCATGAATTGCAGAGTTAGAGAGAGCCGTCCCAGTCCCAGCACCTTTTTCATCCCAAACTCTCTCAGCCGGGTCAGGCTTTGGGCGATTGAAAGGTTTACATAGTTAAAAACAGCCAGGAACAGCAGGATAATGGTAAGCCACACCAAAAGCCGGATAAGTTTTATATTTGCATGTGCAAGGTCATCATGAAGAGTGGTATCAAAATAAACATTTTTATAGGGCAGCAGGGAGTAAATATCATCCTCAGCGGAGTGCATGGTTTTTGGAATTACACCAAAGATCTTGTTGCTGACTTCTTTCCAGTCCGCCATCGGATGCAACTTCACAAGGAGCCGGTAAAAATCATCGCATTCATCGTTATAGCAGTTTCTCCAGTACCTGATCTTCAAATCTGTATGGCAGATAATATTTCCCTTCAGCGTGCTTTTTTCAGGAAAGTCGCTGATAATAGCGGCAACTGTCACATCCTCCCTGTGTGAAATATTTATTTGCCTGCCGAGTGGATCTTCATCTCCAAATACCCGCCTGGCGAAATTCTCAGTAATAACAACATTATGCCTCACATCAAAAATTCCTTCCGGATCTCCACTGATAAACCTTATTGGAAAAACCGAAAAGAGTCCCCCATCTGAGTGTATGACCCATGCATTAACAGTGGATTCGCCATAGATGACAGGTTCGCCGGAAATCAAATAGTTTGTTGCCGATTCTATTTCCGGGATGTTATCAACAAGCAGTTTACGGGAATCTTCCGGGATACCTGCCTCGTTGCCGGGACCGGCAACCCTGTAGATCAGGTCGACATCTTCAATGTGTTTGTCATAACCGAACTCAGATGCCAGGAAAGAAGCCAGAACAACAACCACAGCCAAACTTACCGCGAAGCTCCCGATGGTTATAGCAGAAAAAACTTTATGCCTGACCAGGTTCCGGAAATAAAACTTAAGTACGTTCATTTTTGTGAAGTTTGTTTTTACTCACACCTCAACGCCTCCACCGGGTTGTGCCTGGCTGCCCATATCGGGCTGTGCACTGATTGTTTAATCCGGACCGCTCATACCATTTCCTGATCGTTAACTGAAAATTCCAGTTCCTCATCATTTATTACCAGTCCATCAGCAAGCCTGACTATTCTCTTTCCTGTCCTGGCAAATTCTTCATTATGGGTAACCTGGATTATAGTGATCCCTTCCTCATTCAGTTTCCTTAGTATATTCATTATATCCCTCCCCTGATCAGTATGAAGGTTCCCTGTTGGTTCATCGGCCAGTAACAGCTTTGGTTTACCAACTATAGCACGGGCAATGCCGACTATTTGCTGCTGGCCGCCCGATAACTGCGCGGGAAAAAGGTCTTTTTTGGCAACTATATTGAACCTGTCAAGCATATCGGCAATCATGGCCTTACGGTCCCTGCTATTCACGCCCTTATAGATCAATGGTGTTTCAATATTTTCATACACCGTCATTTCATCAATAAGATGAAACGCCTGGAAAACAAAACCCATAAAATTTCTATGGTATTCCACTTTTTTGTTTTCCTTAAGAAGATGGGCAGGTTTATCAAAAAAATTGTATTCTCCCTCGCTGGGCTCATCCAGCATGCCTATAATGTTCAGCAGGGTTGATTTCCCTGCTCCGCTCGGTCCCATAACAGTAATAAAATCCCCCTCCTCCACCTTGAGGTTGATATTCTTCAGCACGAAAGTCCGCTGAAACTTATTATCGTAATATTTATAAATGTTCTTTAATGTTATCATGACTTGCTGGATTTGATTAAACTTATTGACCTGTTATGCAGTATTTATTATATCTGTATTGGTAAAGGAATTGTCACTTATATTGCCCCGGGACCTTTTATTCATACATCAAGGCTTCTGCCGGGTTGCGCCGGGCCCTCATGGTCATTCATACCTCAATGCCTCCACCGGGTTTCTCCTTGCCGCACGCCAGCTCTGCCAGCTAACCGTAAGCAAAGCGATAACCAGAGCGAGAAATCCTGCCAGTGCAAAAATCCACCAGCTCAGATCTGTCCTGTAGGCAAAGTTCTGCAGCCACCGGTTCATGGAATACCAGGCAACCGGGATTGCAATTATAAAGGCAAAACCCACCCACTTGACAAAGTCGCTGTTAAGCATAAGCATTACTTCGGAAATCTTTGCGCCGTTAACTTTACGGATACCTATCTCTTTTGTGCGGCGTTCAGTTGAAAAAATAGCAAGACCCAAGATCCCTATACATGAAATAGCAACTGCAAGAAGTGCAAAAAGTCCGATTGCACCTGCGAACCTTTCCTCCGAACGGTACATGGAAGCAAAAAACTCATCATAGAATTCGACCTGTAATGCTTCTCCGGGCATAACTTCCTGCCATTTTTCCTGTATATATGCCAGTAAATGTCTGGTATTTCTCCCGTCAAATCTTATATTAATGGAATTTATACCTTTATTGGGCGTAAACAGTATAAACATGGGTTCAATTCTGTTATGCAGGGAGCTGTAATGAAAGTCATTTATAACCCCGATTATGTCAAATCCCCCGTAATTATTGAACCGCTTGTTCTCAAAGTCTTCAAACTCAAAATGTTTCCATCCAGCCTCGTTGATCATACATACTTTCCCATATTCCCCAGGCTCCGGAATCCTTCCTTTAATTAACTTCAGATCAAAGGTTTCTAAAAATGCCGTATCGACTAACAGGGTTGGTGCCATAATATTGAAATCGGAATTTTCAATGTTGGTACCCATATAGTTTGTCACCTTCCCCGGAACACCCTGAGTAGCTGACAGATTATAGATGTATGGTGACTTGCTTAACTCATCCATTAAAATATGTGGCCTTTGGTCACCCCTTCCAAGCATAATTGGCAGATCAACCCGAAGCAATTGCTCCGCTACAAAGCCAGGGTTATTGTATTTAACATATTGAACCTGTTTCTGAACAATCATCACACAAGAAATAAGTACTATTGAGACAGCGAATTGAAAAACGGTCAGCGAGTTACGCAAATATTGCCTTTTCCCGGTCATAACGGTTGAACCACTCAATACCCTGACAGGATTGATCCCGGACATAACAACTGCCGGTCCGCTTCCGCTAATTATCCCAACAAGAATAACTGCACCAATCAGAACAATATTAAATGGAAAGCTAAATAACTGCCGGATATCAAGCGGTGAATTAAAAATCAATTCGAACCATGGAAGCAGCATCATTAAAAGGACAATTCCCAGGAGAAAGGAAATTGATGTAATGACTATCGATTCAGAAATGGACTGATAGAGAATATCCGATCTCCTGGCACCTATAGCTTTTCTGATTCCGATAACCTTACTTTTCTTAATCTGTTGTGAAATTGTCAGGTTAATATAGTTTATAACCGCAAGGAATAATATCAACAAGGCAATAGTTGTAAGTAACCCTAAGAGACCCGGATTTCCCATCCGGGATTCGGTTCCATCAAAACCTAACGTCTTGTCGCGCAAATAGATGTTCTTCATTTCAATGAAATCAACCTTTTCACCGTAAGGTTTTAATAAATCCGGATTTGAATTTACATGAAAGGCAAGTTCATCAGGAGAGGTATTATTTTTAAGCTTTAGATAGATTTGAAATGGGCGAAAATCGTTCATCCGGTAAAACTTAAAATTATCATTTTCGGCATTTAGCATAAGACCTGCAGAAAAACTTGAATTAGACGGAAAATCTTCAATTACCCCTGTTATTGTTACCGGAAAGACACTCATTATAATGATCTCTTTATCTAAAGGTTCCTCATCGCCAAACAATTTACCGGCAAAACTCCTGGTAATAACCGCAGAATTCAGATCGCTGAATGGCTGATCAGATTTCCCCGCTAAGGATTTAATTGAAAACATTTCAAAGAAATCATTATCAACAGACAGGATACCATCCAGAACGAAACCTGTATTACCAGAGGTAATGGGTATGGGATGCTCAATATAAAGACTCAGACATGCTCCATGTATCTCAGGATAATTTTCAACCAGTATATCTTTCACACGATAGTCAATCATGTTCATATTGGTTGTGGAATTATTTAATCTGATTATCCTGTTTGAATTCTCATAGTACCGGTCATAGGAGAATTCATGTATCAGGAAAAGGGATATCGCAAGGCATACTGAGATGCCAAAGGCAAATCCTGAAATATTTATAATTGAGAATTTCGGATTGGCTTTAATACTCCCGATTGATGATTTAATAT
>SKQJ01000117.1 GCA_007119075.1 Bacteroidales bacterium
CCGGGCGCCTGACTGGTGGCGGTTATATCGCCGGTATTTGAAGCATGGTTGGTCCGCCAGGTAAATCCCAGGTGGTCACGGGCAAATGCCATGGCGGCGGTGTCGCCGTTCTCGACCATGTCGGTGCCCAGGTAGGATCCGGAAACCATTATTCCCACCTCCTGGTCGGCAAAGATCCTTAGGGCATGTGTCATTTCTGCCGAAAAAACCCTGAAGTGAATGTCCGACGGATCTTTCCATGAAGGGATCCCTCTCTGCTCCCCGAATGCTACTATCACCGCACGATGGCTTTCCGGATCCGGGGTATCCCTCTCAAATGCTTCACGGCTTACAGAAACAAAAGAATAGCCTGCTTCCCGCAGAGACATGCCGTAAAGAAAGGGATAGTCAAAAGTATTCCCGGGTATAGCCTTCCCCTCCATATCGGCGTAGCTGGCGCCCCAGCCGGGACTGTCATCGTCGAGCCAGGGGCTCATCCTGTCAAAATCATACTGTACGCCGGTATAACTGAAATCATGCCTGTAGGGTACGCCGGGATCCTCCCACCATCCTATTCCGGCCATACGGCCCAGATCGAAAACCGACGGACCGGATACCCGGGTGAAACCGTTTACGATGAGAATGGGCTTTTCATCCCGCAGGCCCGGCAGCGCCGAAAGGGTCTCACCCGGCATGCTCTCACCGCCCCGGTTCAGGGCGGTAACCTTAAAGCTGTAGATGGTCCCCCTGTCAAGGTTCATCTCAAGGTGGGAAGCAGCAGTTTCAATGCCGTTATCGAAGCCGCCGTTTTCCCTTCGGGTGTAAACCATGTAGCTTTCGGGAGCGGCAGAGGGCTCCAGGGGGTCTTCAGTTCCCCTCCAGCTTAGCCGGACCTGATCCGGGCCGGTTTTTTCAAGTGCCATGCCTTCCGGCGGAAGGGGCTGGACAACGGCCTCCTTCCCCTGAACGGCAGCGAGGTGACGCAAAATCCCCTTATAGACAGACCGGCTGACGATGAATTTGAATCGCGGATCAAGTCCGTAGCTCATGTCTGCAAGGTTCTGGTGCGAAAGAAGCTCCAGGAGCAGGGTGGGCACCTGTGGCCTCCAGGCCTCGGAGTACCGGCGGTCCCATAATCCACGCCTGGTCCAGTCTTCGTTGACCAGAAGCCGGATATCATCCGTTATCTGGGTCTGCACGATATCGGCAAGATCTCGCGAGGCAAGGCGGGAGACGGCGGCAGGGAGCTCAGGTCCGGGGACTGAACCGGCAGGACCGCGCGAGGCAAGGCGGGAGACGGCGGAGTGAAGCTCAGGTCCGGGGACTGAACCGGCAGGATCGTGCGAGGCAAGACGGGAGACCTCACCCGCGGCATCAGGGCCGGCGGTTAGTCCGGGATGCCCGTTTGCAGTGAGGGGACTGCCGTTGAGGCAAACGCCGTCAAAAAACGGCCCCTTTGCTCCCTGGGTGCTGTAGATGGCCAGGGTGCCTATTATCGAATCGCCCGGTGTCACGCCGGCATCGGTATGAAAAGCCAGGGCGAGGTCCAGCGGTATGCCCGGGTTGCCGGGAGCGGGAACCCCCGTCGCTTCCATGGGTGAACCGGAGAGGAAATTCACCCACTCGCCCCTTGCCATAAAATCTTCATTGTAATCATTCTTTCCCCCGGTAAGGGAATAAACAAGCGAATCGGGCATGCCCGAGTATTGAAGCCAGTAGCGGGCTCCTTCCATGTAACGGGGCCTTCCGCTCAGCTTCCATCCCGGTTCTTTGCTGAAAATGAGTTCCCTGGTCTCAGGTGACTCAAGAACTCCGTCATGAAGGGACCAGTGAGGAGCAATGAACTCCTCCGGAGGCCTTCTCGCCACATTGCCCATCCCGCCGCCGAAACGGACCGCCCCGGCAGTAATATATCCTTCGCTGCTGCTCTGGCCGGAAATAGCCAGGCTTCCCGCGAAGGGATCCGTTCCCCGGAAAAAGTGAAATGAGCCAAGGTATATCCAGGTTCCGGCGCCCATGGTCTGGTCCACGACAAAATCCCGGCTTCCTCCTGAATGGTTTACCGTAAATCTTGCTCCGGGAATATTTTCGGGTATGTCCACCCATGATACGTACACTGCATATTCCCCGTCTTCCGGTATATCGGGCACAAAGCGCAGCTCCGCATCCTGTCCGGGGGCTGCCTTTATGCGGAAATGGCTGCCCTTCATGAAAGGATTGTCACCGTCAAACAGCGTGTCGCTTATTGCAAAGCCCCTGCCTGTCACCTCCGACCATTCATTATCGCTGCCATGGGTTATCGTTATTTCCGACCTTCCGGTGGAACCGCCTGGCGCCACTATTACCTCATTGTGCTGAATGTCTCTTTCCCTGGGCATGAACACATACGCGCCGGCGTTTTCCAGCATGGCCAAAAGCCATGGCTGGATATAGGAGAACGGGTAAAGATCTTCGATTGTTCCGTAGAGACGGGCCCTTTGCCACTCCCACCTGTCGCGCTGGGCGGCGTAATGGTATCCGTGGCTTGGCCAAAGGGCTATATGTGAGCCTGAAAGCCCTCCCGGGTAATCGCTGCTTCCCTCGATGCTAACGAGCCGGCGGCCGGCCGGCCTCTTGAATAATCTCCCGGAATCAATTTCAATATCCGGAGGCCTGAAATAATTGGGCACATATTCGTGAAGCTCCCTGCCCCTGGAATACAGCCTGATCCGGTAGTTGCGGAAACGAAAACCAAGACGTCCGGAAAGGGCCTCATCCAGCTCTCCGATCCAGGGATGGCGGACGGGAATATGAGTGAGCGCCGGAGTGAAATGGATTGAAAGGATATTGTCATCGCGGCTGGCCATGATGCTGTCTATCCTGATCTCGCCGACATGATGCCAGCCATCGAAAAGTCCGGAAACATCGCCTATCTGTGAAAGCGCCCTTTCGGCAAGCCTCTCCTCCCCTGCCCGGAACAATTGAGCCCCGGCATTGTTGCCTGTTGCCGGAAGCAGCAGGAATACCATCAATGAATATCTGATAATTATTTTAGTCAACGGGGCGTGTTTAAACAGAAAATGTCTGATTGAGCAGAATATGACCAACCGCTAAATTAAGGATTTTATAAGAGGAATAAAAGTCCCGTCAGACGTCGTCAGACAACATGACATGAAAATCACATCATCTGAATATCGACAAATAAGAAGTGCACAGCATATGAGTTCGACAGAAGGTCAATAATATACGGGGGTCAGGCCTGCGGCCGATCTCGAAATCCGGGGAGGTTTTTGTTTACCGGCGCCCCGAATGGCCATTTTTCTTACCTTTGCAAAAAATCAACTATTTCATAACAATCAAATGATACTGACAGCTGACAGCGGTTCGACCAAAACCACCTGGAACATTATTGGCGGAGACGGGCAATCCGGAGGGGAATGCCGGACTTCAGGCATAAATCCTTTTCTGCAGACGGAAGATGAAATTCTCACCTGTCTGGAAGATGAATACACACTTTCGGCAGGACCATTTGACGGTGTTTATTTTTACGGAGCGGGATGCGCGAATCCCGAAAAGATCGAAAAAGTCAGAAGACCTCTGAAAATGTATTTTGCCACGGAAAACGTCTTCGTCGAATCAGACCTTATGGCGGCGGCCCGCTCCCTTTGCGGCAGCAGTCCGGGAATCGCAGCAATACTGGGTACCGGGTCCAACTCATGTTATTATGACGGAGACAAAATTACCAGGCACGTGTCGCCCCTGGGCTACATTCTGGGCGACGAGGGAAGCGGTTCGGTTCTCGGGCGCAAACTGCTTTCCGATATCCTGAAGAACCGGCTCCCCGCAGAAATCACCGTCAAGTTCTTTGAAAAATACAGGCTTGATGCGGCAGCTATCCTTGACCATGTTTACCGGCAGCCCTTCCCCAACAGGTTCATGGCCGGGTTCACCCGGTTTATTGCCGAAAACACCGGGCACCAGGAAATATACGAGCTGGCTAAAAGCAGCTTTGCCGAATTTTTCATCCGCAACATCAGCCAGTACCCTGAGTCTTCCAGGTTGCCAGTGAATTTCACAGGCAGCATCGGCTGGCATTTCAGCGACATACTGAAAGCGGCTGCCGCAGAAACGGGATTCACTACTGGAATTATCACTGAATCACCGGTAGAAGGGCTTATTGAGTTCCATAAAAAGCAAATTCAAAATATATGAGCAGTATCGAAGACGGAACGTGGAAAGGGTTTTTGCAGGACCGGCGGTCGGCAGACTTACAAAAGCAATATTAAAAGCAGATTCAACAAATACGATTATGAGCGAGATCGATGACCGTAGCCTGGAAAAGATCATTACCGAACAATCCTCACAATACCAGGACCTTGACAAAATGACCGTAAGGGAGCTTACCGAAGGGATCAACCAGGAGGATTCCCTCGTCCACCTGGCCGTTAAAAATGTGCTTCCGCAAATCGAAAACCTTATCGAAGAGATCCTTCCCAGGATGCAGCAAGGGGGCAGGGTTTTTTACCTGGGTGCGGGTACCAGCGGCCGGCTCGGCGTTCTGGATGCCTCGGAATTGCCTCCCACCTTTGGCGTGCCCGACAATATGGTTATCGGACTAATTGCCGGGGGCGACAGGGCCCTTAGAAAGGCAGTGGAAAAAGCGGAAGACGACCCCGACAGGGCCTGGGAGGAGCTTAAGCCTTTTAAGCCCGGCATACTGGATACAGTGATAGGAATAGCCGCCTCGGGAACTACTCCGTATGTTGTCGGGGCACTGGATAGGGCCGGCAGGGAGGGGCTGCTTACCGGGTGCATAACCTGCAATCCCGGTTCGCCGGTGGCCCGTGCCGCAGCTATACCCATCGAGGCCCTGGTGGGTCCTGAGTTTCTAACAGGAAGCACCAGGATGAAGGCAGGCACTGCCCAGAAGATGATACTCAATATCATTTCCACCTCATTGATGATAAAAATGGGGAAGGTAAAGGGAAACAAAATGGTCAATATGCAGCTTACCAATAAAAAACTGGTAAGGCGCGGTACAAGGATGATCATGGAAGAGCTGCAGCTCGGACCGGAGCAGGCGCTGGAACTTCTCCTGGAACATGGCTCAGTCAGGCTGGCAATAGAAGCATGGAGACAGGATAAAGGCTGAGACGCCGGATTTAAGCGTTGTGAACCCGGGCAAAGAGCCGGTTATTCCCTGACGGAGGAATGATCAGTGGCCCGAACCCGGGCAAAGATCCGGTTATTCCCAGACGGAGGAATGATCAGTGGCCCGAACCCGGGCAAAGAGCCGGATATTTCCCGACGAAGCAATGATTTTCAGTGGCCCGAACCAGGGCAAAGAGCCGGTTATTCCCCCGACGAAGCAATGATTTTCAGTGGCCCGAACCCGGGCAAAGAGCTGGATATTTCCCGACGAAGCAATGATTTTCAGTGGCCCGAACCAGGGCAAAGAGCCGGTTATTCCCCCGACGAAGCAATGATTTTCAGTGGCCCGAACCAGGGCAAATGCAGTTTAATCCTCGATGGTTGAAATATTTCCGGGATCCACCCCCATTGCCTGGGCCTTCAGTACCCTCCTCATGATCTTTCCGCTGCGTGTCTTCGGAAGCTTGTCGACATATTCGATAA
>SKQJ01000273.1 GCA_007119075.1 Bacteroidales bacterium
AATTTGGAGCTAAAAATCGAGACTCGAAAAAAACTTCCCCCTGCCGCTGAAAAACTTCATAACAATGCTTTTCGTGTATATTTCCTTGTGCAGCACTACATTATCTCTTCCGGAAAGCCTCCTTCGTTTCCGGTAATATTCAAGAAAAAGAGAAAAAAAGGAGATATGTGCCCGGATAACGGCAAATGCATTTGCAAAAGAAAATACCAGGAGGAACTTCACCACCGAAAGCCAGTCGAGCGCCAGCCGGACCGCCAGCAGATAAAGCTTGCCCGGAGGCAGGTTCAGCAAAAGCATCAGCAGACTGTTACGGAAATTGAACCATGTTTTTCTCGGGTTGCCCGCCGGGAGGGTTCCGCCGCCAAGATGATAAACCTCGGAGGAGGGGACTACCCGGATTCTTTTCCCGGCATTTTTGAGCCTCCAGCACAGCTCTATTTCCTCCATATGGGCGAAAAACCTTTCGTCAAACCCCCCGGCCATGTGCCAGTCAGCCGACCTTACCATCATGCAGGCGCCGGTTGCCCAGAAAACATCACGTGCATCATCATACTGGCCTGTGTCTTTCTCAACCACATCAAATATCCTTCCCCGGCAGAACGGATAGCCCAGGAAATCTATGAATCCGCCGGCGGCTCCGGCATGTTCAAAATATTCCCTCCTGTTCAGGTCTTTTATCTTGGGCATACAGGCTGCCACCTCAATGTCGCTTTCCATTAATTCAAGCAATGGCTCAGTCCATCCGGCGGCAACCTCGACATCGGAGTTGAGCAGGATATAGTACTCTGCCCTGATACTGGCAAGAGCCCTGTTGTATCCGCCGGCAAAACCGTAGTTCCGGTCAAATTCCAGTATGTGGATTTCAGGAAATGATTCCCTGACAAATTCGAGGGACTGATCGGAGGAAAAATTGTCCGCCACCCATATTTCAATATGTTCGCCCTGTGAATTTTCTTTGACAGATGGCAAAAAGCGCCTGAGATACCCGAGTCCGTTCCAGTTTAATATAACAATGGCAAGCTTTGTCATGAACCGGCAACTTTTTGGTTTTTCCACCTGTTATGCGACCAGAGCCAATACTCGGGTTTTTTCCGGATTTGCTCTTCAAGAAGCCGGGTGTGTCTTTCGGTTATTTCATACAGGCCGGTCGATACGGGTTCCTCCGTGACAGGTATTATTTCAACCTCGTAATATCCCCTTTTCACCTTTCTCATTGAAAGAAAGACCACCGCATGGCCGAGCCTGCGGGCTATATGCTCGCTTCCGAGCATTACCGGCGTATCCTGGTTGAGAAATCTGGTCCAGCACCTTATATTCCCTCCGGCAGGCCGCTGGTCACCAAGAAACAAGGAAATGGTAGGGATCTTTTCATTGTGAAATTTCAGGATTTCAGGATAGCTCCTTGTAGCAGTTACGGCCTGGATCCCGAACTTCTGCCTGAGCTTTTTCATAAAACGGTTAAAATAAATATTGCTCAATGGTCTGTAAAGGGCAATAACCCTGTGTCTTGTATACAAGGGAAGCGAAAAAAGCCATTCCCAGTTGCCGTAATGCCCGAACACCGATATCACGCTCCTGCCCTGTTGGTAATATTGTTCAAGCAGGCCTGCGTTTTTCCAGACAACCCTTCTTTCCATTTCCTTCCTGCTCATGGTCAATGCATAAAAAGTCTCTATGATAGAATCGCACATATGCCTGTAAAACCCCCTGGCGATTTTTTTAATTTCCGGGTGGTCTTTTTCCGGAAAAGCATTGTGCAGATTCCTTAAAACCATTTTTTTCCTGTAACCCGGGAAATACCAGGCCAGCATAAAGAGCAATTCGGAAAACATAAACAGCACCTGGAGAGGAAGCAGCAACAGAGGACGGGACAGGCCGTAAAACAAATAAAATCCTATGAAATGAGCCACTGATCGGTCACTTGTCATAATAGTCGCAGTTTACTTACGTATGGCCAGGCAAGGCAGGTATCGGGGTGTCTCAATGCTCCGGTATGCAATACCAGCTTAAAACCGCGAAACCGGAAAATACTTGCCCGGAATACCGATATTTTCCGGGCAACAGACGGCGCCGAAGCCGCAAAGATAGAAAATCTTCAATATGCATGGACGCGTTTTCGGTGATAAATTGCATTAATAACTCATCAGGCCGGTACTCCGCTCCGTCAAAGCCTGAATGCCTGCCCGGGGCCTGGCAGCCCGCTTCAGGAATTTTCCCATGTCAGCGCTTGATTTTCCACCTGCGGTGTGACCAGAGCCAGTGTTCGGGAGTCTCCCTGATCTGCTTCTCAAGGAGCTTTACATGTGCATTTGTAATCTCTTCTTCAGAAGTCGCCGCCCCTTCATCAAACAGCGGAATAAATTCAAATTCATAATATCCCCGTTTGACTTTTCTCATCCAGAAATACACCACCGCCATATCAATTTTACGGGCAATACGTTCCGTCCCCAGGTAAACAGGCGTGTCCTGGTTCAGAAAGCCGGTCCAGTAAAGCGATTTTTCCCTGGGAGGGGTCTGATCGGCCATGAATGCAGTTATGGTGGGCACGCCCTGTCTGTCAAGCTCATAAATTTTCCTGATAGCCATTTTCATGGGAACGGGTATGGCGCCGAACCGGCTTCTCACATCAAACATCAACCGGTCGAAAATCCTGTTCTTCAATTGCCTGTAAATCACAACGCATTTATAACCGGTCTGCAGGGGAAAGCCGCACATCCATTCCCAGTTTCCGTAATGGCCAAGGACGGCAGCGGTGTGCTTCCCTTCCCTGAAATGCTTTTCAACAGCCCATGGATTTTTATATCTCACCCTCCGGCCTATCTCCTCTTCTCCCATGCCGGTCAGGTATATCGATTCAATTACCAGATCGCCCAGGTGCCTGTAATATCTTTTGGCGATCCGCGTGATTTCTTCCGGCGATTTTTCAGGAAAGGAATTGTTAAGGTTTTCAAATACGACACGCTTCCGGTATCCCGGGAAATAATAAGCAAGCAGGTAAAACAGGTCAGACAGCAAATATAATGCGCTCAGGGGCAAAAGCGCCATGGCCCGGAAAAAACCGTAAATCAGATAGTATATAAAATTCCCCATGCTGCAGGAGTAAACGCCAGGAAACATTCGATCAGCCGGCCTTCATATGCCGTTGCACATCGGACCTGAATTCATCGAATATAGACGGGTTGGATGCAATAAGCTCACCGCCGTAAAGATAACCGTCACCCCCGGAAAAATCGCTTACTGCTCCGCCGGCCTGCCTGACGATAAAGGCGCCGGCGGCCACATCCCAGGGACTTAGACCGAATTCAAAAAACCCGTCAAACCTACCGCAGGCGACATACGCCAGGTCGACCGCCGCCGAACCAAGCCGGCGCAGTCCATGGGAATTTTTCATAAAGTATTCAAAAGACGCAAGAAACTGATCCATTCTTTTGAATTCGGTATAGGGAAAACCGGTTGCGATGAGGGCATCACTCACCGATTTTGAACCTGAAACCTTGATCTTGCTGCCGTTAAGAAAGGCCGGAGCGCCTTCCCAGCTGTAAAAACACTCATCAAGATTGATCTCATATACCACGCCCAGAACCGGTTCCAGTTCTTTGATCAGTCCGATGCTTACTGAAAATGGGGGCAGGCCGTGGATAAAATTGGTGGTCCCGTCGAGTGGGTCTATAACCCAGTTGAACCCTCCGTCATTCTTTTTGCCGGTTCCTTCTTCGGCTATAAAACCGGCTTGTGGCAGCAGACGGCCCAGTTTTTGCACCAGGATACCCTCGGCCTTTTTGTCGACATAGGAAACATAATTGTGTACTCCTTTTGTTTCCACGTCTTCGGGGCTAAAAGATCTTCTTTCCTGCCGTATAAATTCGCCTGTTTCCCGGGCGATGTCAATTACCTCTTTGCAAATATTTTCCGTTACCATTTGTTATGACTTGATTTGATTTTTTATACTTGATTTGCTTCATTTTCTGAGGCATTCCCGATCCGGCGTCCAGTCGTTTCCCTGTCCGCAGGCACCCGGTCGTTTCCCTGTCCGCAGGCAACCGGTCAGTGGTCTGCAACCACGCACTTCATAATGCCGTCCTCTCCCGGGGCCAGCAGCTTGACATTCACGAGCCGGTTTATAAGCTTTTCATCGCCGGGAGCCTCGACCCTGATGTAATTCCCGGTAAAGCCTTGCATCCTGCCCTTTTTGCTGACCGCCTCGAACAGCACCCGGTGAACCTGTCCGCTGCACCGCTCCAGGAATCTTCTGCGCTTTGCCTCTGCAATTTCGTGGAGCACCCTGCTGCGGCGGTCTTTTACTTCAGGCAAAACCTTGTCAGGAAGCCGGGAAGCTTTTGTGTTGCTTCTGTCCGAGTAGGTGAAAACATGCAGGAATGCCACATCAGCCTTTTGCAGGAACTCTGCGGTCTCTTCAAAATCCTTATCGGTCTCACCGGGAAAACCCGTTATAACATCGGCCCCTATCCCGGCAAATGGCATCTGCTGCCTGATCCGGTTTAGCCTTCCGGTGAAAAGCTCCCGGGTGTATTTCCTGTTCATTGATTCCAGGATGCGGTCACAGCCGGACTGAAGCGGAATATGGAAATGGGGAGCGAATTTATTGCTTTTTGCAATAAGGTTTATAATATCATCGCTTAAAAGGTCCGGTTCTACAGAGGATATCCTGTATCTTTCAATGCCTTTTGTTTCCTGCAGCCGGCTCAGCAATTCAAACAGGCTGCCTTCACCGGACCGGCCGAAATCGCCGATATTGACGCCTGTCAGCACCGCCTCCCTGACCCCGCTTGCTGCAATCTTTTCCGCCTGGCTGAGTATATCGTCAATTGTTGCGCTGCGGCTGCGCCCCCTGGCAAGCGGGATAGTACAATAGGAGCAAAAATAGTCACATCCGTCCTGTATCTTTAAAAACGATCTGGTCCGTCCCGAAAGCGACCAGGAAGGAGAAAACTCTGTTTCCCCCGATATTTCACAGGAATGGATCGCAGCCTCGCTGCTTTTTGTAAAATTGCCTGCGAAATCGAATATATTAAATTTTTCTTTTGATCCCAGGACGATATCCACACCGGGTATCTGCGCTATGATATCGGATTTTAGCTGGGAATAACAGCCGACAACCGCAATATAGGCATTCGGCGAGCTCCTGACGGCCTTGCTGATAATATTGCGGCATTTCTTTTCCGCTCCAGCAGTTACGGAGCATGTATTGATCACATACACGTCGGCCGTGTTGCCGAATTCAACCTTGCGGAACCCCTTCCCGGCAAAAAGGCGCTCAATGGTTGAGGTCTCGGCAAAATTAAGCTTACAGCCCAGAGTATAATAAGCAACTGTCCGCGATTCCTGCATTTATTTTATATAACAATTAACCGGTTAATAAGATTTTAATTATATCGGATATGCGGGTCTCAGACAGGCCTGACAACCGTCCCTCCTGTTTTTTGCCTGTAATCATGGTAAAGCTGATGAACGATCCCGTCTGCCACCCCGATCTTGGGAATCAGGATCTTTCCGGCCCCTGTCCACTTCATTATCCTCAGGAACACCTGGGTGGCAGGAATTATCACATCCGCCCGGTCGGG
>SKQJ01000291.1 GCA_007119075.1 Bacteroidales bacterium
CCAGATCGCGGGCAATATAGAGCTGTTGGAGGAGAAACTCCATCGCAATTTCATAGCGGGTCAAATCACGGTACAATATCGCCAGGTTGCCGAGCGTGGATGAAACCAGTGTTTTGTCACCGTGTATCAGTTTTTTTTCGAGCGCCATGTGAAAGTAGACTTCGGCCGAATCATATAGCGCCAGTTCCCTGTAAAGCAGGCCTATATTATTCATGTAAATCCCCATTCTCCTGTGATCATCGAGCTCACTGGCAATTTTGACAGCCTCTTTGTAGTTTTCAAATACCTCGTCATAATTATTCAGCAGATAATGCACGTTGCCTATGCGGTTCATGGCATCGGCCATGCCTTCCCGGTAGCCCAGCTCGCTGGCAAGCCGGTATCCGCGGGTTGCATAATCCATGCTTTCGTCAAAACTGTTGAACCAGCTGGCTTTGCTCATTTCGAGCAGCAGGTCCACTCTGGAAGTGCCCTCAGCCTCATCAAGGCTTATTTCCCTTCTTTCGGCTGTCACATCAGCCTGCTGCTGCGCCCGCCCGGGTTGCAGGCAGCAGATAAACAGGCATGCAAACATCAGCGTGCGCCATGAAAACGAGCAGGTATTTGGAAAACTCTTCATTTCGGTACGGTAAATATAAATGTGCTGCCTTTGCCCGGTTCACTCGTGATACTGAGATCACCACCGTTTTTTTCGACGAATTCCCTGCAGAGTATCAGTCCGAGACCCGTGCCTTTTTCATCATCGGTTCCCGGTGTGGTAATATTGTAATCAAGGTTGAAAAGCTTTTTCTGCTCGCTTTCTCCAATTCCGATCCCGTTGTCGGTGACCGAAACCTCAACATGATCGGTTTTTTCATTTGCAGTGATTGCTATTTTCCCTCCGCGGTGGGTAAATTTAATAGCATTGTCAATCAGGTTCCTGAATACCGTTGCCATCGAATTCTTGTCGGCAAATATGCTGATGGAGCTGTCAATATCTATGAACAAACCTATGTTCTTGCCGGCGGCATTCGGCGCGGCGCTGGCAATCTCGTTTTCCGCCAGATCTTTAAGACATATCTGTTCGGGCTTGTAGATAATGTTGCCCGTCTGGCATTTTGACCAGGTCAAAAGATTTTCCAGCAACATGTAAAGGCTTGATGCCGATTTGTTGATGATCCCTATATAGGTATGGATTTGATCCCGCGAAAGCTCCCTGTAATTCAGGTTGAGCGTTTCGGAAAAGCCAAGCAGCGCATTGAACGGGTTTTTAAGATCGTGCGCTATGATGGAAAAAAACTTGTCTTTTGTATTATTGAGCTTCTGGAGATTTCTTTCTGTCAGTGTCAGTTCCGAATATGCTTCTTCAAGCTCAAGATTCTTTTCCCGGAGAGCAAGGGAAAGCCTCTTTTTGTAATTGTAAATGAGGTGCATCGAAAGGGCAAAAATGGCTGTCAGAAGCGCTATTGCACCATAGAAGAACATGTTTGTCGTCTGCCTTTTGATCTGAAGCTGCCGGAGGTCGTGATCTCTCTGGAGCAAATCAAGCTCACCCAGCTGCCTTTCGCGGCTGTATCTTACCTGAAGCTCAGCGATCTTGTTGGCAGCTTCGGCCGAGTAAATGGTCTCCTGGTATGAATCAAAAAGCTCATAGCAAAACAGGGCGGTTTCATAATCTTCCAGATATATGTAAAGCTTAGAACGAAAAAGGTAGTTTTCGCTTATTATTGACCTGGCATTCATGGGTACTGCTATATCGAGGGCAATGTCCAGGCATTCCATTGCCTTTTCATGATCCCCGAGGGCAAGGTACAATTCCCCCAGGTTGTTGTGATTGTTTGCCAGGCTGTAATCCAGTCCCAGTGAACGGTTGATGGCGGCCGACTGCGTAAAGGATTCAAGCGCATTGTCATAATCTTCCAGCCTGGTATACAACATTCCCTTGTTATTGCTGGTGACTGCTATGCCCTCTTCATCGCTGAGCTGCTCGTAAATATCCAGGGCCTGGGAATAATAATCCAGGGCAGTTTCATAGTCCTGCTTTTCATACCAGATGATCCCTATATTGTTCAGAAGCGATGCGGTGCCCCTGTTCGCGCTTCCCTGCGCCCTGTAGATTGCCAGGGAATTTTCATAATAACTGACAGCCAGTTCAAGGTTGCCGAGCTTTTTATGAATAATCCCGATATTGTTTTTTACAGAGGCGATCCCTGCCTGGTTGCCGGCCGACATGAAAAGTCTTTGAGCCTGGAAATACAGCTCAAAGGCCCTGTCGTAAATATTCATTCCCTGGAACATTCTGCCCATATTGAACAAAGATGAGGCAATGTTGGCTGTATCGTTGAGCTCCCGGTAAATCCCCAATGCCCGTTCAAAGGCAGGTCTTGCATTTTCGAAATCATGCAGGTCGGTGCTTGCATTTCCCAGCATGCTTGAATACCGGGCAATATCATTTACATCGCCCGACTCGATGCTGAGCTCTGCTGCTTTGCGTATAAATTCCACTGCCATTCCCGGCTCGCCGGAAAAGCTCCAGGCCAGGTAGAGATTATTGTAAGAGCCCAGAATTCCCCTGTGATCGCCGATCTCCAGCCGTATTTCGAGTGAGCGGTTATAATAGTCGATCGCTTCGGCATGGTTGCCCGCCATGTACTGTGCGTTGCCAAGCCTGTTGAGAGCATCTGCCAAACCTTTGCTGTTTTCGGTGTCCCTGGCGATTTCCAGCGCCTGGCTCGCGTAATCGATGCTTTTTTCGATCGAATCATGCCAGTGCAATCTGGAAAGTTCGTTTAAAATGTCAATCCTTTCCGGGTAAGGCACGGCTTCCAAAAGCTGTCTGAGGCTGTCGGCTACGGGATTTGCGGCCCTGAGCCAGGAGGGCCCCTGGAACAGAAGGATCAAAATGACCAGGTATTTGAGAAAGCTTTTCAAATATTATAATTTATCCTCTTTGCGGCCGGTACCATTGCCGGTCACCCTGCTGCGAAAACGGCCATCGTGCAATTTTGTTGTCAGCATATCGCCGTTTTTGATTTCATCGATGCTTTTTACCAATCTTCCCTCCTTGTGCACGAGGGCATATCCCTTTTTAAGGATGTTTTGCGGATCGATCAGTGTCAGGGTTTTGTCAAGAAGCTCCAGCCTGCCCGATCTCTTTCTTAACAATTCCTTTATTTTGCCCGGAATTGTTTCGTCTCTCAGATCCAGTAAATTATTTTTTCCTGTAAGTAAATGATTTTTTACAACGAAACCAAAACCTCTATGGAATGAATCGAGCCTGTGCCTGTTTTTTTGCATGTACCTTGATGCCGATCCGCCCAGAAATGTTCCGGTGGTTTTCAGATGCCGTTTTTTTTGAAGGATATTATTGCCGGCTGCCATGGGCAATTCCCTGAGAGAGGAATTTATAAATTGCCTGTTAAAATCAAGTATGCGTGTTACTTCGCCGGCGAGATTTGCTGAAAGTCCCCTGATCCGCATATCGAGATCCGTGAATTTCCCGATCAGGAACTCGGCTACTGCAGTTGGGGTTTTAAGGTCTGTATGGGCAACCAGTCCGGCAATCGTGCGATCCCTTTCATGTCCGATCCCGGTAATTACCGGCAGGGGAAGCTGGGCAATATGGGCTGCGATATCATAGCTGTCAAAGCTGTTAAGGTCAGATGCCGAACCTCCCCCCCGGAGGATTGCGACAAGGTCAAACTGATTTTCCAGTTTAAATATTTCTTCCAGCGCTTCGGTCACCGAACGGGCAGTATTGTCACCCTGCATGAGGGCAGGAAAAAGCGTGATCTCGAACCTGTAATTTCTGGGGTTGTTGACGATCTGATGCATAAAGTCTTCATAACCCGCAGCCTGAGGAGAAGAGATTACGGCAACCCTTGCCGGAAGCAATGGGAAGGGCAGCTCCCTGTTCATGGTGAATATCCCTTCCTGTTCAAGGCGCCTTATGGTCTCGGTTCTTTTCTGCTCGAGGTCGCCCAGGGTATATACCGGATCAATGTCCCTGATATTGAAGCTGAGGCCGTATAGTTCATGAAACACCACGCTTGCTTCGACCAGGATCATCATGCCCTTGCCCGGGGATTGTGAAGTAGAAGTTTCAAAATAGCTTTTCAGCATCCTCCAGGTATTTGCCCATATAGTTGCCCGCGATCTTGCAATAATCCTGTCCTGTTCACGGTCTTTTTCAACCAGCTCGAGGTAACAATGGCCGTTTATATTTTCCCTGATCTCATTTATCTCTGCAACAAGCCAGTACCTTCCGGGGAAAGACTCTTCGATAGCCTTCCCGATCAGGTTTGACAGCTCCAGCAGCGTATATCTTGTTCTTTCCATATGGATTCCGGCATAATATCCTGTCCGGGCAGCAAGGCCTGCATCAGTCCCAGGTTCCTGCTCCGATTAATGGCATCTCGACAATTTTCCCCGTCCGAAACATCATCTTCTCTTTTGGCCCGTCAGGCGGTTTTCTGCATTATTCCCTGTTTCCAGCCACAACTACGACTATTTCGCCCTTGATCGTTTTATCGCCGAAATAGTCGATAAGCTCTTCAAGGCTCCCTCTCACCGTTTCTTCGTACAGTTTGGTCAGCTCCCTGGAAACAGACGCCTGCCGACCGGGCCCGAGGGCTTCGGCAAACTCCCGCAGAAGCCCGACAAGCCGGAAGGGCGATTCATAAAAAACCATTGTGCGCGATTCATCCAGCAAATTGTTTATCTGTTTTCTTCTTCCTTTTTTACGAGGCAGGAACCCTTCAAAGCAAAATCTGTTGCAGGGCAGGCCGCTGTTTACAAGTGCAGGGATAAAGGCAACGGCACCCGGCAGGCACTCTACTTCCGCTTCCCTTTCGACACATGCCCTCACCAGCAGATACCCCGGATCAGATATCGAGGGCGTGCCGGCATCCGTCACCAGAGCAATCGTTTCTCCGCCGGCTATCCTGTCGGCTATCGGCCCGGTGTTTCTATGCTCGTTATGCTGATGGTATGCCTGCATTTTATTGCTTATCGAATAGTGTTTCAGAAGCATGCCGGTTTTTCTTGTGTCTTCGGCCAGGATAAGATCGGCCGATCTCAGCGCATCGATTGCCCTCAGGGTTATATCCGACAGGTTCCCGATTGGAGTGGGCACCAGTATAAGCTTTCCCATAATAAAGACATTATAAGTCCTGGCTCTTTCTTTTCACAAGGGTAAGCAGTTTTTTGACTGCCTCGTTTTTTTCATCCAGTGAGTATTTGCTCTTTGCAATAACAAGAGCTTCCTCATATGAGGCGGCTTTGTTCAGGTCGTCGATGCACTGGTTGTATTTTTCCGGTCTCCCGGTAAATATTTCCTTGATAAATAAAAATTTATCATTCAGGCCTATTGAGTTTCTGAGATCGGATATGGGCCTGGATCGCATCCGGGTAGTGAGGTCTTCCCGGGTTTGCTTGCTGGCGATTGCCTGGTTGATATAGTTTTGGGAGGACTGGTATTTATCGGCGATAATTTCGATGTCGTCCTGCCGGCCGGGCTTATCTGTTTTGGATGAGGCCTTTCCGTTTTCGGTTCTGTCGGACGGGTGCATTGGGGCAG
>SKQJ01000385.1 GCA_007119075.1 Bacteroidales bacterium
ACACCGGAGCATACCTTTACAAATGCCAGTCTGTCCCGGTGATTGGGATCCATGTTTGCATGTATTTTGAAAACGAAACCGGAGAATTGCTCCTCCCCGGAATTTACCGGCCGCTCATGAGTTTCCGTGGTGCCCGGAGGAGGGGCAATATCCAGGAAGCAGTCAAGCAGCTCCCTCACTCCGAAATTATTCAGGGCGGACCCGAAAAAGACCGGAGCAAGGTGTGCGTCTAGATAACTTTCCCTGCTGAAGGCCGGGTAACCGGCCGAAGCAAGTTCCAGTTCTTCTTTAAGCCGGTCGCCATGGGGATGAATATACTTGTCTGCCTCGCCTGAAAAGATATCACTGATCTCGATGCTGCTTCCCTGACGTTGTTTGTCGTCCGTGGTAAAAAGCTCCAGTTTTTGTTCATATATATTGAACACCCCAAGGAAACCGGGTCCATCGCCTATAGGCCAGCTCAGCGGGCATACCTCGATTTCCAGCTCTTTTTCAATCTCGTCAAGCAAGTCGAAGGGGTCCCGTGCAGGCCTGTCCATCTTATTGACAAAAACTATTACCGGGGTTTTTCTCATGCGGCAAACTTCCATCAGCTTCCGGGTCTGAGTTTCGACTCCCTTGCCGGCATCGATAACAATAATGACGCTGTCAACCGCCGTGAGGGTGCGATAGGTATCCTCGGCGAAATCCTGATGCCCCGGGGTATCCAGTATGTTCACCTTAAAACCCTTATATTCAAACCCCATGACCGATGTGGCGACAGATATGCCCCTTTGCCGCTCGATTTCCATGAAGTCGCTCGTAGCCCCTTTCTTGATTTTATTTGATTTTACCGCGCCGGCGACCTGGATTGCGCCCCCGAACAGCAGCAGTTTCTCGGTAAGGGTTGTCTTGCCTGCGTCCGGGTGACTGATTATGCCAAATGTCCTTCTTCTTTCTATTTCTTTCTTAAAACTCATTATCTTTTAAATTAGGCCTGCAAAATTAATAATTTACCGGTCAAATGTAAACCCGCGATAGTAATCTGCCCCGGATACAGACATTCCCCGGTTGCGGTTTTCTGATTAATGACGAATAACCTAAATTTGCCGGACAGTCATTCGACGATCGTCATTATTGTCACACCTGAACCGTTAAAAATTGGCACAGCGTTATTTCATGGAACTGGCTTTTAAGGGAACCGCCTACAACGGATGGCAGTTCCAGCCCAATGCCCTCGGCGTGCAGCAGGTCATCGAGGAAGCGCTTTCCCTTTTGTTGAAGGAGCAGATCAGGGTTACCGGAGCAGGAAGAACCGACACAGGTGTACACGCCTCTTATTTTGTGGCCCATTTCGATACATCCGTCTTAACTTTGCTGCAGCCAGGGGAAACCGAACGCCGGCTCAATCATATTTTTCCCCCCGACATTGCCGTCCTTTCCATATTCGCAGTCCGCCCCGATGATCACAGCAGATACAGCGCCATTTCACGAACCTATAAATATCATATCAGTCTCCGCAAGGATCCCTTCCGGCAGGATACCAGCCATCACATAAATTTCAGGCCTGATACCGGCCTGATGAACAGGGCGGCAGAAGAGTTAATGAAACATAAAGATTTCGGCTCTTTCTGCCGGTCAAATTCCGGGGCAAAAACTCATATATGCCGTATAACGGAGGCAAAATGGGAAGAAAATGACGGAATGCTGGTTTTTACAATTACGGCCGACCGCTTTCTAAGGAACATGGTCAGGGCAATTACAGGCACAATTCTTGATGCCGGTTCGGGCAGGATATCGATCGACAGGTTCAGGGAAGTAATCGAGGCAAGGGACAGGCGCATGGCAGGAACTTCTGCTCCGGCCAGGGGGCTTTTTCTCAGCGGCATCGAATATCCTCCCGGCATTCTTGTCCGGAAACAGGAATATTACCGGCCAGCCTGAAATGTTTTACGGTGGCTTGCCTCAACAATTTTGAGCCGGCATGCCATTCGGATATTATTTAACCAAATCAATTCTCATGAGTATTTCAGACAGTTTTTTTAAAACCATCATCTCAGGTTCTCTTATATTTTTCCTTGCTCTTGCCGCCCTGCCGGCACAGCCGCGGGCGATGACACTGGAAGACATAATGAATTTTCATCATATGCAGTCGCCGGTCATCAGCCATGACGGGAACTGGGTGGCCTGGTCGGCTTCGCCCGACAGGGGCGACGGTTACGGGGTTCTGGTATCGGCCGGAAATAATGCCGAATACAGGATCGAACGGGGAGCAAACCCGCGCTTTGCCTTGACTGGCAACATGGTGCTTTTCACCAGGAGGCCTTCCCTTCCGGGGAACGATAACGGTGAACCGGACGGAGAAAGGGATGCCGCCGTGCTGGTCAGCACTTCCGACGGAACACAAAAAGTATTTGAGAATGTGAGAAATGCCTCCTTCAGCACACCCGGAAAGCACCTGTTTATCCACAGGCATTCCGAAACCGACACTGCAGGAAATGACAGCGGGAACAGAACAAACGGGGCGGGGACCCCTCTTCTGGTGAAAGACCTGGAATCGGAAAAACAGGTTACCATTCAGTTTGTGGACCGGTGGACGGCCGACAGTCTGGGATCGGTTCTGGTTTTCTCGGTCAGGGACACACTCGAATCGAATAACGGATTATACTACCTCTCGCTGAAGGATATCTCTTCTGAGATCAGTCCAATTGATACTGCCGGCAGTATGGAGTTCGGCAGCTTTTCATGGTTTGAGAAAGAATCCAGGCTGGCGTGGACCAGGGCAGTGGCAACGGAAAAAGATACCGTTGAAACGGCTGTCATCCAGTCCTGGCAGTCCGGCCTCCCGGTCGACACCTTCCTTAAACAGGAAGACGCACCCGGGGGATTCTTCCTGCCCTTTAACAACAGCCTTACCTGGAGCAGCGACGGACGGAGGCTTTTCTTCGGGTTCAGGCCCACCCGGTACTCCCGGGCTTTCACCGTGGAGACCGCCCGCGCATCAGTAATAGATTCAATCGCCGGCAGGGCGGATGTAGATGTTTGGCACGGGAATGACCCGTTCATTAAAACCCACGAAAAAAACCGCTGGAACCAGGCGGTCAACCAGAACTTCCTCTCGGTTTTCCACCTGGACGACAGACAGATAGTGCAGCTGGCCGATGAGGAAACACCTGAAGTCCAGGCCTCGCCCAACGGCCGTTATGTGCTGGCGTGGACCTTCCTGCCGCATAGCAAAAGAATCACCTGGGAGGGCAGTTTCCGCGATATCTACGCTATAAACACCGAGACCGGAGAAAGGTCGCTTGTTGCCGAAGAGATAAGCGATGTCGCATCCCTATCCCCTTCCGGGGAATATGTTCTTTATTTCCTTGACGGTCACTGGCATTCCTGGCATATACCGACCCGAACCAAAAGGAATATTACATCCGGCCTGGATGTCCACTTCTTTGATGAAACCGACGACAGGCCTTCACCCCCGTCAAGCTACCGCCTGGCGGGATGGCTGGAGGACGGGGAATCGGTCCTTCTGTATGACCGGTATGATATCTGGCGGGCCGGTTTAAGCAATGGCGATATGCAGAACATAACTTCAGGCGAAGGAAGAAAGGACCAGACTATATTCCGCATCAGGAAAATGGATGAAAATCCCCTTTTCGGCAAAAGTGATCAGTTATATATCGAAGGATTCAATGACAGCACAAAGGTCAGGGCACTTTACTCGGCACGGCCGGACCGTCGGGGGATCAGCCTGTTGAGGGACGAGGGGGCAAATCTCCGTTTCCGCATGCTTTCTGGCGATGAAAAAACCATTGTATACAGCCGCGAATCGTATAATGAATTCCCCGATTTGTGGGTCACCGATTCACGTTTCCGTAACCCGGAAAGAGTTTCCCGGCTCTCAGAACAGCTTGATGAGTTCAACTGGGGCACCGCAGAACTGATGTCCTTTAATTCGGCCGGCGGCATCCCGCTGCAGGGGGTTGTCATCAAACCCGGGGATTACGATCCCTCAAAAAGATATCCGGTCCTTGTGTACTTTTATGAGAAATTCTCCCAGCGGCTGCATGATTTCAACCAGACAGTCATCAACCACAGGCCTTCTTTCGGTTATTATGCCAGCAACGGATACGTGGTCTTCCTTCCCGACATTCATTTCAGGGAAGGCAGACCCGGCATGTCAGCGGTAAACTCGCTGGTTCCGGCGGTAAAGAAGCTTATCGATCTGGGCATAGCCGACCCCGGTGCCATAGGACTCCACGGCCATTCCTGGAGCGGTTACCAGACCGCCTTTGTTGTGACGCAGACCGATATATTCAAGGCCGCAGTTGCCGGGGCGCCCGTCTCCAACATGACCAGCGCCTACGGAGGCATAAGGTGGGGAAGCGGACTGGCAAGGCAGTTCCAGTACGAGACGGGACAGAGCAGGCTGGGCTCCTCAATTTTTGACAGAAGATACCTTTATATAGAGAACTCGCCCCTGTTCTACGCCCATGAAATAAACACCCCTCTGCTGATCATGCACGGCGATGCCGACGAGGCGGTGCCATGGGAGCAATCGATCGAGCTCTACCTGGCCATGCGGCGTGCCGGGAAAGACATTATCTTTCTGCAATACCGCGGTGAGCCGCATCATCCGCAAAAATATCCCAACAAAGTGGATTATACCATCAGGATGAAGGAGTATTTTGATTATCATCTGAAGGGGCATGAACCTGCAAAATGGATTACCGGGGGAGCGCCCTACACAGGAAACTGACTATACCAGGTCACATGCATCGGCGGGCATCCAGTGGGCATCCTTCCCTTCCCACTTCACATTGCATCCGATGGGATTGGTAAGGGGTGTGCGTACCGGCCTGCCGGATAAATGATCCTCCAGGGCATTTTCAAGGTCATTGACCTTCATTTTGGAACTGTCCCTCGGAGAGTCAATGCCCCTGCCTGTATAGATCAGTTTTCTGTCCTGATCGAATACGAAAAAATGAGGTGTGCGGAGTGCGCCGTATTTCATTGCCACTTCCTGTGACTCATCATACAGGTAGACCCACGGGAATTTATGTTCCTTCATTCGTTCCACCATATGGGGAAAGTCGTCTTCAGGATAGGTATGCTTGCTGTTTGAATTGATAGCCACGAATTTAACACCCGCGGGGGAGAACTTGTCGGCCGTGGCCCGGGTTACCTCATCAGAACCGATAACATAGGGACAGTGGTTGCACGTAAAAAATACAACCAGCACTTTTGCATCTCCGAAATTCTCCAGTGAGTACGTATTGCCGTCGGTTGCCGGCAGACTGAAGCCGGGGGCCTTATCTTTCAGTTGCAGTGTAAAAGCCATGATATAAGAAGTTTTTAAGGTTTGTAGATCATGCCGCCGTACCGGAACATGTATGCACCGGCAGCCGGCATACCATTTTTAACAGCTATATGGCCAAAAAGTTCATCGCTAACCGGCCTTGCCCGGCCTGACGGGACACGCACAAAAATGCAATTCGGCCATTTCTGACGGGCCTGATCAGGTCGATTGTTTATCAGGAGA
>SKQJ01000051.1 GCA_007119075.1 Bacteroidales bacterium
AGCTTTGCAGGAGATTCGGCGAGGGCATGCTTGTTTTTAAGATAAGTAAAAGAATCTGCTTCAATTCCTTCGATCTTTTTTATGCGCTTGCTTCCAAGATCAACGGCAAGCCAGCCGGAAGTCGCCCTGCCTGTTACGGCCCGTTCACTGTCCCTTAAAATAAAATCCCTGAGATACAGTATCCTTTCAATGCTTTTGGGCCAGGTTTCGACTTCAATAACCTCATGCCATTTCAAAGGTCTGTATATTTCCAGGGTCAGCCTGCTCAGCACCCAGAAAAGATTCTGCCGGCGGATCCCTCCGTAACCAAAGCCAAGCCTGTCGGCCGAATCACTCGCCGACTGGATCAGGTAGTTCACTGCAGCACCGAGGCGCAGCCGGGCAAACATATCTGTTTCGGCCGATGAAATTGTAAAATTCAGTGTTGAAGTGAGGTCTTTTTCGTTTGTTTTTTCCATTTTGAAAAAAAAGTGGCAAGCTGATCCGACAAATATTCTACCCGGGGTACCCGATCCGCCATGTTGCGATTACGCGTGCAAATCCCCGATCGGGCAATACGGCGGATGAAGTTACCAAATTTAGCATAAACAGGCTAATTATTTAATAGAAGTAAAAAGCAGCAGGCGCATTATGTCAGCCTGGTCGTTCCTCCGCCTGAAAGTTTAACATCCATTCCCCTTGGGTTTGTTTTCCAGGCACCGTTTGTGAAATCAGGCACACGGACAAAGGTTCTGTTTGCATTCGACCATATGCTGACCGGTGTAACAGCACTGGAGGCAGCTGCATCATATACATTCATATCGACCGGCAGGCCGTTTCTCAGGCAATCAATCAATCTCCAGTCAGTCGGACTTGTCCTGTAATATGAATGCCCGCCCCTGTCTATTTGTTGAGCCGCCCTTGTCAGATCGTTAAATCTATTATTAGCTTCAGGCGAATATTTTTCAGCAACCGCTTTAAATTCCTCATCCGTCAGCCAGTTGTAATGACCCCAGCCTGTATGGTTCTCAAAAGTTGATATTTTGTCGGGATGTGATTCATATATTGCCTTTGTCCCGCTCAACATGCGCCGGCCCCTTGGCCTTGGAGAACTGACATCATGCTGCATTACTATTGTCCTGCCTTTTATGGTTTTGAAGATTGTAACATTCATATTCCCCCTGTAATCCCTGTCTAAATATTCTTCCCAGTATTCATCCTCCCGGGCCAATCTTTTGGCAGTTTCATTCAAGGTGAAATCATTGCCGGAAATGGAGCAGCAATAATCCAGCTGATCCCCGCAGTTAATGTCCATCATTTGCATTATTGGTACCATTCCATGCTGGGGATAAAGATTGCCCGATTTTCCAATGTTTTCATTTAACCGCCACATTCGGTGATACATCTCCTTATCGAAAAGATAAAAATCGCTTAAAGTGTGAACATAGCAGCCTTCGCCATGAACAACCTCGCCAAAAAACCCTTCTCTTACCATATTCAGTAAAACGGCGGCAATGCCGCCACTGCAGCTCCCCGACATTTGCACACAATGTTTCCGGTTTCTCTCCGATGTCTCGACCAACCGCCAGCAATCCTCCATGGTTGTTGCTGCAGGCAATTCCACATATGCATGCTTGCCATTTTGCATGGAAAAAACAGATTGGTCAGCATGGAGATGCCAGGGTGTATTTATCGAGATAAGATCAAGGTCATTCCTTTCGCACATCCTTTTCCATGCATCTTCTTCCCCCGAATAAAAATCAGGCTTATGGCCAAGATGTGCGATCAGATCGGCCGATCTTTTTACCCTGTCAGGCTCCAGGTCACATAATGCCCTGATCTCTACACCCTCTATTCCTCCAAGTCTTCGAACTGTTCCGGTTCCGCGGTTACCCAAGCCGACAATTCCTATACGAACTATATCCAGTTTTGGAGCCGCATAACCGGCCATATTGAATACCTGTCTGTGTGAACGTGCAAACGGGTCCGGATCCCCGCTTTGACCTGAACAGCCGGCGATGCCGGCACCGGCCACACCAGCCCCGGACAGGGCTGCTTTTTTAAGAAATTCTCTGCGTGAGTTCATTTTAGTTTAATTTTTTGATGTTATCAGGCGGGAAGAATTAAGTATATTTTGCAGGTTTCGCGAAACTTCAATTGCAAGAATAATCAAAGTAAATTATAAATAAGAACCCAATTCTTTTATTTTTGTCCTGGTAAGTAGTTTTCTCCATTTTTTGATCAATTGACCGAGTCCATGGATCAAATTAAATTTCCTTTTGAAAATCACCTTATACAATTACAGTATCTGCCATTAAATAAACCATTAAATCATGTCATTGCCGACAACCAAAGCCCGGATCCTTAAATTCAGACCCGGATCCGGATTTCCCGGGATCTTTTTCATTCTGCTATTTGCATTTAGTTATGGATCGCTTTCTGCGCAGACCGGATTCCTGGGTTCCCCGGGAAGGCATACCGTCCGTCCTGCAATCATTGATGACGTTCTTTACAATCCGGGTATGGGATTTACCACGATGAATGCCTTTAACGGAGATGTTGAAGGGCACCCCGAATCAACTATAGCCTACTGGCGTTTTTACTGGTCGGATATCGAGCCTGAAAATGGCATTTACAGATGGGACAGGATCGACGAATTACTTACAACCGCCAGGGAGAGTGGACAAAAAGTGGGACTTGGGATCATGCCGGTTAACGGGGGGCCACCCCGATGGTACCGTGACCTGGGGGCCAGCGGCTGGGATTATACGCCCGAACAGGGAGGCAATAGCTGGATGCCTGATCATAATGACCCTTTGTATCTTGAATACTTTGGGCGCTTAACCAGGAAAATTGGAGAACGGTACGACGGACATCCCGACCTGGACCATGTTGATATGCGATCGCTGGGACACTGGGGAGAATGGCATTTCGCTTTCGTTGAACCCCGTCCGGAAGCGGATCCTCAGGTTAGAAAAGCCCTGGTGGATATTTATCTTGAAAGTTTCAGGGAGACCCCGGTGATAATGCTTATTGGAGGTGGTGATGAACTGACTTATGCCCTTGAGAATGGAGCGGGATGGAGGGCCGATTGCCTGGGAGATCTGGGGCGTTTCAGCGAGCACTGGAACCACATGAGGGACGCATACCAGCAATATCTTGATGCTGCCGGCGCGAATGATGCCTGGAAGCATGCTCCTGTGCATTTTGAATCATGCGGGGTCATGCAGGTATGGGCCGACAGTGGTTATGATATCGAACATATTTTCAATGAGGCGCTTCGCTGGCGCGTATCGGTCTTCAACAATAAATCTTCTCCCCTCCCGCCCAGATGGTGGAGTGCGGCGGAGGCGTTCATGAAAAAAATGGGCTACAGGTTCGCAATTAACTATCTGACTTTGCCAACGCATGCAAAAGCAGGCGAAAATCTGCATATTGAAAGTGAATGGAGCAACCTGGGAGTAGCCCCGGTTTACAGGAATTATTTGGTGACCTTCAAACTGATTCGTCAGAACAGAAGATCTCAAAGCATCATTATCGAAGACCCCCTGTATGATCTGGACTTGCGTGAGTGGCTGCCCGGCAATCATTTATTAAACCTGGGTCTTGCCCTGCCGGCCGATCTGGCTCCTGGCAGATATAATCTGGCTGTGGCTATGACAGATATCCAAACAGGCGAAGCGGTCATTGATTTAGCTATTGGGGGGCGCGACGCCCGGGGCTGGTACATTTTGTCTGAAGTGGAAATTGAATAGTCCTCATAAAACAACAAACCAAACTACTATGAAAAAGATGACCTGTATTACCCTGTTATTTTTGTTATCTGCCTTGTTTACATTGGCACAAGGCAGCAATACAAGGGTTTTTACCATTTTTACCTCATATGGCTGCGGGTGCACTGGTTCCGGAGGCGCTCCTGAAACTTTCACAACCCATGAAGAGGTCCTGGATGAACTCCGGAATTCATGCACAGGGATTGATTTTATTGAGTGGGAAGGTAACCGTTCCTCTGCGTTTGCCGAACTGACAAACAACATTAACAGCTATGATGGGGTGCTGATCATCGGAAGGCTGGATAACGATTACAGACTGGCCTTCACAGGGCTGCCAACTGTAGTTGTATATAATCTTTTTGAGTTCATGGATGCTCAGCCCTATCACCTTTTTGCCTCGGGAAAAATACCCGGGGAGAGTATACTTGAGGGCGGGACCAACTACAAGGAAGGGAGAATCCTCACCGCCCAGCTTGACAGAAGAAATCTTGCTTCGCCGGCTGTGAGAGAAGCAATGTTCAATGATCTGGTTGATAAAATCAAACTTATGCAGGTTATAAAAGAACTTGCACAAACCAGGATTTTGATGGTAAAAAACCATGAAAATGAAACTATTGCCTCTGTAAATTACAGGGGTGATCATAATCAGTCTTTTCCGGAGGGCTTTAATGAAAATTATCTTGCAAATTTCAAGGAACTCTTTGGTGTGGAAATTGTCCCTGTCGAGCCCCAGGAATTTTACGAAGCTTACCGGACGGCAGATATAGGTAAGGCCGAAGAGATTGCAGATGAATGGGTCAGGAATGCCCGAGAGGTGACAGCCTCCTTGCCGGAGATAATTAAAACTGCCAGGGCCTACATTGCATTGGATGAGCTGAGGGAGAAATATAATTGTAATGCGGTATCCACTCACATCCGAACGGTGTCGGGAAGCGGAGAACTTGCCGACAGGTTCTGGCCCGGAGTAGCTTTGGAGCTCGGATTTAAGCAAAGGGGAATAATGGCTGTTTGTCAGAATTATCCTGACCTTCTGATCAGCCAGGTGCTGGCCTATCTTATGACCGGCAAGCCGAGTATGCTTGCTGATTTTATGTATGATATCCACAACTCCACAGAAATTGTCCTGCATAGCGGGATACCTGTCAATCCTTACGGAGATGGACGCAGGGTTTCCTATTCAATAGTGCCTCATGCCGAAAGTCCGGTTAGAGATATTCCTGAAGAGGCGGGGTCTTCTACAGGACTGACAGCCGAATGGCCCGCAGGTGAGCCCGTAACTCTATGGGAGGTCCATTCCCTTCTCAAAAGAATTAGGTTGCATACAGGTGAAATAGTTGATGGTCATGCTATCTATACCGGCGGTGAGGACCTGGATGACGTAATGTGTACGGCAAAGATCATAGTCAGGCACGATGATATAAAGAAAATTCAGAGAGAATTTCAACCCTATCTGTATGGTATCCATCTCAATGCCACCCTGGGCGATCTTAGGGAGCAACTTAAGGACGCAGCTGTTTTTCTGGGACTGGAAGTTGTAGAAACTGACAGATAGTCAAATTTCCCACGAGACGATTCAATTCCCCATGATACTTCATAACGCAAAATACAATGTATAAACCAGGGGGATTCATGTAATGAAACACTAACCATACTTTATACATATGGAAAAGTTTTTGCTGGCATTTATCCTGCCATTTATTCTGTTTCAGGGATGTTCGAATGCCCGGGACAACTGGAGTCTTTCCTCACCGGAAA
>SKQJ01000122.1 GCA_007119075.1 Bacteroidales bacterium
ACGTCGGACTGTATGAAAAGCAATTTAATCAGCGGCTGACATGATTAAATGCTTGTTATTCATGTTTTTTTATATATTTGTTTAATTATAAATTGCTCCGGGAAAACTCCGGTATTCTCTGACGATTTATAAAACCGGCCCCTCTGGCACCTGACAGTTGCCGGATAAGGCCGGCCATAAAACAGAATGATCAGATTATTGCTGCCGCATGATTAGGACATTGATTTCTTTTACAGCTCTACTGTTTTTTTCCTTACAGGCAACAGCCCAGATCCATCCCCAGCTTTATTCCGGCCGACAGGAAATGTTTCTTGAAGCCGAATCATATTTTCTGTTTGAGGAGTACAATGAGGCTCTTCCCTTATATCTTGAACTGCTTAGGGAACAACCCGGCAACTTTTTTTTAAACTACAGGGCGGGAAGGTGTTATATCAATATGCCCGGACAGAAGGAGAAAGCAATACCATTCCTTGAGAAAGCCATTGATGACATCGACCCGCGCGAAAGACGGCCGACATTCAGAACCACCAGGGCTCCGCTCGATGCCCTTTTCTATCTCGGCAATGCATATCACATCAACTACAGGTTTGAAGATGCCCTGGATATGTACCGCCTTTTCAGGGAAAAAATGAGCTTAACGGTTTACAGCGCTGAGGTTGTTGAAGATTATATCCGTGCCTCGCTGAATGCAATTGAAAAAGTGCGCAACCGTGTCTTTTTCCTTGAAGAAAACCTTGGAGAAAGGATAAATACAAGGTTTTCAGACAAAAGGCCGGCGGTTTCAGGCAATGAGAATGTTCTGGTATTTTCCCGGGAATTGCCTTTTTACGACGGAATTTTCTTTTCAGAAAAAACCGGCGGAGAATGGTCATGGCCTGTTGAAATCACGACCATGATAGGCTGCGAGGGGGACTGTTACCCGGTATCCCTTTCCTGGGACGGCAAAAAGCTTTTCCTATACAAATCCGACAACCTGGTAGGGAATATTTATGTAAGCAGTTTCGAGGCAGGCGAATGGTCGGCCATTCGAAAGCTGAACCAGAATATCAACTCAAGGCACTGGGAATCCCATGCCAGCCTTTCAAGGGGAGGCGACACGCTTTATTTCTCAAGTAACCGGCCCGGAGGTTTCGGCGGACTGGATATTTATTATTCTGTAAGAAATGCAAGGGGTGACTGGGGGCCTGCAGTAAACCTGGGCGCTGACATCAATACCCCCTTTAATGAAGATGCACCGTTTATTTCGGAGGACGGCACAACCCTTTATTTCAGCTCTCTCGGTCATACGAGCATTGGCGGGTATGATATTTTTTATTCTTCCCGCACGGGCAACGGCGGCTGGACCTCCCCCCGGAACGCAGGTTATGGCATCAATACTCCCGAGGATGACCTGTATTTTGTTCCGGTAAAAAATGGCAGATATGCTTACGTTTCCAAATTTTCCAGCAATGGTTTCGGGGAAATGGATATATACAGGTATGAGATATTTTCCGAAAACAATCCCCGCAGGTTCCTGGTTACGGGAAGCATGAAAAGGACAGACGGTCTGGAGCCGGGCGCTTCGGCTTCAATTAACGTGATCGATCCGTCCAGCCGCAATGTCATTTATTCCGGGAAACCCGATCCCCATACCGGAGAATACGGGCTTATGCTCGAAACCGGAGAATGGATGATAGTTTTCAGTGAAGAAGGGCATGAGGATATTACCAGGAAAATCCGGCTTTCGGCTGACAGGGAAGATTCTGAATTGACTCTTCATGTGGAAATGAAGAGGGCAGAAACTGACGGATCCCAACCCGTGTTGACAGGCATTTCGCCGCCAGATGAAGATAGCCCTTACGCTGAGGCGGAATCCCCGGCGGGAAGAATCCCTTACCGGCATACAGATCCTGAAGGGGACGCCTTGTCCGCAGAAGAAGAAAGAACCCCTGACCGTTATAGTGATCCGGAGGGGGATGCCTTGACCACGGAAGCTATCGGGGACACCGTTCCTCAGGAAGATGAAGAAATCATTGCCGGGGAAAGGATAATCCAGGAAAATGACACTGTCATCGAACCTGATTATTTCGATACCCCTGTTCCGGCTGAGGAAGAGACCGCAGAACCCGGCAGGGTGATTCCTTTTCGGCTGATACTGATACTGGCGCTGCTTTTGCTGGTTGCCTTTTATTTTAAAGAACGTCAAAACCGCAACAAAAGAAAGTCGTAACAAAAAACATATTGACGTGCGTATCAGGATCGCTGGCATTTTCATATCCGGCGCATCTGTCAAAAACAATCTGGCATGGACATCTTAACAGGAAACCGTATTAAACTAAGGGCGCTCGAGCCTTCCGATATCGAACTGCTGTACCTGTGGGAAAACAATTCCGACATATGGCCGGTAAGCAATACCCTGGTTCCCTTTTCCCGGTTCATCCTTGAAAAGTATATTGCAGAATCCCACATGGATATTTTCCAGGCAAAACAGCTCAGGCTTATGATAGACAACATTGCGGGACCGGGTGTTGAGACAGTCGGGGCTATTGATCTTTTTGACTTTGACCCAATGCATGAGAGGGCAGGAATCGGGATACTGATAAGCGACAGGAAATATATGAACAGGGGTTATGCATCAGATGCCCTTGAGCTGCTGATAAACTATTCATTTACCGTATTGCAGCTTCACCAGCTTTACTGCAATATCGACGACGACAACAAAGTCAGCATAAAGCTCTTTGAAAAATTCGGGTTCAGAATAACAGGCGAGAAGGAAGACTGGAACAGGACCCCCGGCGGATGGAAGAATGTATACATGCTGCAGCTGATAAACCGGAAATAACGCCTCCACGCCCCTGGTGAAGCATATGATTTCATCCCTGCCCCGCTCCTATACGGTGCAACACACCCTCAATCCTGGCGCATCGCCGAGCTTAATGCCGTGTTTCACCGGACTAACCAGTTTATTTGCCTTATGCCCCTGAAAGACCTGAAGAAAGGTAATCGGGTATGTCAGGGAGGAAATTCCAGGTGCCTGCAACATGGTTGAGCCTGGCACAGTAATGGACCATTCCGTTTGTTACCAGGAGATATTCTGCCTTCATGTCCATATTGTAAAGTGCGGCCTGATCGAAAACCTTCTGGCTTATTTTTATTGCAGGTGCTTTGCATTCCACTATTATCAGCGGTTTTCCCTGCCGGGAGAACAATATGATATCCGCCCTCTTTGCCATTCCGTTTATGGTAAGCGCCAGCTCAACGGCCATCAGGGACGAGGGGAATTTTTTTTCATTCACCAGGTATGCGGCCATATTCTGCCGTACCCATTCTTCCGGGGTCAATATGACATAACGTTTTCGAAATTTGTCGAAAATGTACTTTCTTTGTCCTTCGGTTTTAACCTTAAAGGAAAAGTCAGGCAGATTAAGCTGCGGCAGCATCGGCTGGGAATTACACCGGTTTGTCAAAAGTTCCTCAAATTAAACAATCAGGGCTTTTCGGGTCTTTATACATACCATGCAAATATATTAATAAGATATGAAGACGAAACAGGAGATAGTCACTAACTGGCTTCCCCGGTACACCGGCAACCCTATTGATAATTTTACAGAACACATTCTGCTTACCAACTTCAGCAATTACCTGGATCTGTTTGCCGAGTGGAACAATGTCAGCATAATAGGGCATGATCATCCCATGCCCTGCGTTGTGGCCAAAGGGATTACCCTGATAAACATCGGGATGGGAAGCGCCAATGCGGCAACCATTATGGATCTGCTCAGTGCGGTAAACCCGAAGGCGGTGCTGTTCCTGGGGAAGTGCGGGGGACTGAAGAAAAAGAACAAGCTGGGTGACCTGATCCTGCCTATAGCAGCCATCAGGAGCGAAGGAACCTCGAACGATTACCTGCCGCCCGAAGTGCCTGCACTGCCCGCGTTTAACCTGCAGCGCGCCGTATCATCAGCCATTATAAAAGCCGAGAAGGATTACTATACCGGCACGGTTTTCACCACCAATAAACGGGTGTGGGAATATGATGACCGATTTAAGAAATTCCTGATGAAAACCAGGGCTATGGCAATAGACATGGAAACTGCCACCATTTTCATAGTCGGTTTTGCCAATGGCATTCCCTCCGGGGCTCTTCTGCTTGTTTCCGATCAGCCTATGATCTCGACAGGAATAAAGACATCTGAAAGCGACAGGCGGGTGACTGAGCTTTTCGTGGAGGATCACCTGAAAATCGGCATCAATTCCCTTCGTGAGATCATCAACCATTCTTCATCCGTGAAACACCTTAAATTCTGAATTAATGACCCCCAGTGAAATCGTCAGGGAAATCAACAACAAAACATACCGTCCGGTTTATCTTCTCACCGGCCCGGAACCGTACTATATAGATATGGTGACCGACTATATAATGAAAAACACCATTTCCGAAGAGGAAAAAGCATTCAACCAGACCGTGTTTTACGGGAAGGATGCCAATTATATTGACGTTATAAATGCTTCCCGCCGGTTTCCCATGATGGCCAGCCACCAGCTGATCGTACTGAGGGAGGCCCAGCAAATGAAAGATATTGACAACATCTCGGTATATGCTGAGAAGCCCCTGAAATCGACAATTCTTGTAATAAACTACAAATACAGCACCTATCCCAAAAACAAGAAATTATACAAGACTGTTCAATCAGGCGGAGGTGCGGTTCTTGAATCGCCAAAGCTCTACGAAAACAAGATCCCTGAATGGATCTCATCCTGGCTGGCCAGGAGAAAGCTCTCCATCGATATGGCTGCCTCCATGCTGCTGGTTGAATACCTCGGAACCGATCTGGGCAAAATAGCCAATGAGCTTGAGAAGCTGATATTGTCCCTTCCGGGGAACGAGAAAAAAATCACCTCTCAGATAATCGAGAACAATATCGGCATCAGCAAGGATTACAACAATTTTGAGCTTCAAAAGGCCCTGGGGCAGAAAAATATTCTCAAGGCAAACCGTATAATCCGTCACTTTGCGGAAAATCCGGGCAAAAATCCTTTCACCCTGACCATTTCTTCCCTGTTTAATTATTTCAGCAAAATATTCCTTCTGCATTTTCTCACTGACAAATCCAAAAAGAACATTGCCTCGCAACTTAAGATCAACCCCTATTTTGTGTCTGAATATGAACAGGCAGCCCGGAAATATGACCGGCCGAAGACGGCCGCCATTATTTCCTGGCTCAGGGATTACGATATGCGCTCCAAAGGTTTCGGGAATTCTTCAACAAGCGATGGAGAATTACTGAAGGAGTTGATATATAAGATATTGCACTAAACATTTTTGCCCATTCCAAAGAGGCTCACCACGGACTCCGGGTATCGGCCTGACTATTTTTCTTATCTTTAAAAAAAATCCACGCATGACAATCTTCATAGTGATCATTACCGCAATTGTTTCGATAATGGCTTTTTCCCGTCCTGATCTGATCAGAAAGCTCA